>JANNCZ010000767.1:0-2909 GCA_031387185.1 Burkholderiales bacterium | reverse complement strand
GTGGCCTTGACGCAATGCGAAAAATAAAAACGAGACAGGAGAGACCTTGGATACGGCATCTTTGGGCCTTGACGCCCTTTTCAATCCTGCGTCGGTCGCCGTGGTCGGCGCCACCAATGACGTAGGGCGCATCGGTGGCGTGCCGCTGGAACTGATGATCCGGCGCGGTTATCGGGGGCGCCTATTCCCGATCAACCCGAAGTACACCGAGGTGCAGGGCCTCAAAGCCTTCCCCACGCTCGCTGCCGTGGCCGCACCGATCGACATGGCGATCGTGGCGGTACCCGCGCAGGTGGTGCCGCAGACGCTCGAAGACGCGATTGCCGCCGGGGTCAAGTCGCTGGTGCTGTTTTCGTCCGGGTTTGCCGAGGTCGATGACGCCGGCCGCGCCGCGCAAGTGAAGCTGGCCGCACGGGCGCGCCAGGCCGGTGTGCGCCTCTTGGGGCCCAACTGCCTGGGCGTGATGGCGTTCAAGGCTGGTGTCTATGCGACATTCTCGCCGGCCCCGCGCGCAGGCGAGACCAAAACCGGCAACATCGCCATCGTCAGCCAGTCGGGCGCCTTCGGTGCGTTTGCCTACTCGCTGGCGCGCCTCAAGGGCCTCGGCATGTCGTACTGGATAACCACCGGCAACGAGACCGACATCGAGTTTGCCGACTGTGTCGAGTGGCTGGCGCGCGATCCTTCGACGACCGTGATTCTGGGCTACATGGAAGGCTGCCGCGACGGCGCCAAGCTCAAGCGCGCCCTCGCATTGGCGCAGGAGATGGGCAAGAGCGTGGCCATCACCAAGGTCGGGCGCAGCGTGCTCGGCAGCGCGGCAGCGGCCTCGCATACTGCAGCGCTTACCGGCGAAGACGCGGTCTACGACGCGCTGTTTCGCCAGTACGGTGTGTGGCGTGCGCGGACCGTGGACGAACTGTTCACAGTCGGCTACGCGGCCTCGACCTGCCCGCGGCCGGCGTCGTCGCGCATCGGCCTGCTCACGGTATCGGGCGGGGTCGGTGTGCTGATGGCCGACGATGCCGCAGATGCGGGGCTCGACGTCGCCGAAATGCCGGCCGGTGCACAGGACGCGATTCGCGCGGTGATTCCGTTCGCCGGGCCGCGCAATCCGGTCGACATCACCGGGCAATTTCAGAATCATCCGGAGTTGCTCGGCACCACACTTGAGTGCATGCTCGGACGCGGCAGCGACGACGGCCGCTACGACATGACGCTGTTTTTTCCGGCGGCCGGCCTGCTCGGCTCGCCGGAACCGCGCTCCCAGTCCATGATTACTACCCTGATAGCAGCGCACGCGCGCCATCCGCAGGCGGCGCTGGCCCTGACCGGGTTGACGCGGCCAGAGCAGCGCGCCCAGCTCGAGGGCGGCGGCGTGCCGGTGTTCGATGAGCCGAGCGCTGCAGTGCGCGCGTTTGGCGCGCTGGCATTTTTCGGCGCCTCTTCGCGGCGCGCCCAGGCGCAACGCGAAGAGGCGCGGCGTGCGTCGGCCGTGCCCGCTGCCACCAACCCCCTGCCGACCCATGCACTGACCGAATACGAGGCGCTGCAACTGCTGTCACGCGCCGGCCTGCCGGTGATGCCGTGCGCACTGGCGGCGACGGCAGATGAAGCAGCCACTGCGGCGCAAACGCTCGGCTTTCCGGCGGTGGTCAAGCTCTCATCGCGTGACATCACCCACAAGAGCGACATCGGCGGGGTCAAGCTGCACCTCGGCGATGTGGCGAGCGTGCGCGCGGCCTTCGACGCCATCATGGCGTCAGCGCGTGCCGCACAGCCCGGCGCGCACAGCGACGGCGTGCTGGTGGCACCGATGATCAAGGGCGGCATCGAATGCATCCTCGGCGTGCAGCGCGACCCGGTGTTCGGCCCGGTGGTGATGTTCGGCATCGGCGGCATCCTGGTCGAGGCGATCAAGGACGTGAGTTTTCGCGTCGCGCCGATCGACGAGGCCGAGGCGCGTTCGATGATCGATGAAATCCGCGCGCGGCGCATTCTCGACGGCATGCGCGGCGCACCGGCCACCGATATCGATGCACTGGCGCGCGCCATTGCGGCGCTGTCGCGTTTTGCGGCGGCGCATGCAGAGCAACTCGAAAGTCTCGACCTCAACCCCTTCGTGGTGCTGCCGCGCGGCAGTGGCGCGATGGCGCTCGACGCGGTGCTCATTACGCGCTCCTGAACCAGTCAAGGCAACACGCTTCGAACCCCCCTTCGATCAAGGCAAACCGATGACCTCTTCCAGCCGCCGCCGCATCGCGTTTCGCACCCCGCTGTGCGACCGCCTCGGCATCGACATTCCCATTTTCTCGTTCGCGCACAGCCTGGAGGTAACGGCGGCGGTCAGCCGTGCTGGCGGCTATGGCGTGTATGGCGCCACCCACGAAGAGCCGCAGCAGATCCTCGAAAGCGCACGCGCCCTCAAGGAGTTGTGTCAAGGCCGCCCCTTCGGGCTCGACATCCTGTTGCCCAGCGTCACCGTGGACCGCGACGACAGGGCCGCCGCGGATGCCGAGATTCCCGCCGAACATCGAAAATTCATTGATTACCTGCGTGACAAATACCAGGTACCGCCGGCCACCGGCGAGCACCTGTTCATGAAACACGTGCGCTCGCAGGAATTGTTCGCAGCCCAAGCCGATGCCGTCATTGCCTCCGGCGCCGACATGTTTGCGATGGCGGTGGGCACGCCGGCCGATGTGGTGGCGCGCGCCAAGGCGGTAGGCCAGGTGACACTCTCCCTGATCGGCTCGCCGCGCCACGCGGCGCGCGTCAAGGCCACCGGCGTCGACCTGCTGGTGGCGCAGGGTTACGACGCCGGCGCCCACACCGGCACCGTCGGCACGCTCTCGCTGGTGCCGCAGGTGGTGGACCTGGTGGGTGATTTGCCGGTGATCGCCGCCGGC
>JANNCZ010000764.1:0-4969 GCA_031387185.1 Burkholderiales bacterium | reverse complement strand
GCGCCATGCGCTCGTAGTCGGCCTTGAGCAGGCGGCCAAATTCTTCCGGCGACAAGGCGCGCGGCTCGATGCCCTGCTTGTCGAGGCGCTCCAGGATCGCAGGCTGCTTGAGCAGCGCGCCCATCGCCGCATTGACGCGTTCGGCTTCCGCTTTGCTCACACCAGCCGGGCCGAGCAGCCCGAACCAGGAATCGAACTCATAGCCGGGCAAGCCGCTCTCGGCGAGGCTGGGTACCTCGGACAGATATTTGCTGCGCTTGAGTGACGTCACACCGAGCAGGCGAATGCGCGGGTCTTTGGCGAACGACAGTGCGCCGATCGACGCCGCGATCACGGCGTGAGCGCGCCCCGACAGCACTTCGTTGATTGCTTCGCCGGTGGCCTTGAGCGGCACATGCACGAGGTCGATACCGGCCAGGCCGCAGAAATAGGCCATCGACAAATGCGTCGCGCTGCCGACGCCCGCGGTGGCGTAATTCATCTTGCCGGGGTTGGCCTTGGCGTAACGGATGAACTCGACGGCGGTCTTGGCCGGCACGTCGGGATGGATCATCAGCACGTAACCGGCGCTGCCGATGTGCGCCATCGGTGTGAAGTCTTTTTGCGGGTCGTAGGCGAGCTTGGTATAGAGCGAGCCGGCAATGTTGTGGCTGGCTGCTGCCAGCACCATGGTGTTGCCATCAGGCGCGGCCTTGGCGGTGAAGCCGGTGCCGACCGTGCCGCCTGCGCCGGGACGATTCTCGACGATCACGTTGGCGCCGAGTGCGCTGCCCAGTTCGTTCGAGAGCGCGCGCGCGAGGATGTCCTGCACGCCACCGGCGGCGAAGGGTACGACGATTTTGGTAACACGCGATGATTGGGCGAATGCGGCACTGCCAGCGAGTGCGAGCGTGGCGCCAAGAAACTGCCTGCGTTGGGTCATGTTTTCCTCTGTATGAGTGTCGCTATCAAAAGTAAATCCGCCGGCCTCAGGCCGCGTGCGCGCTGGTCGCTTCGAGCACGCGCGCACCATTTTCGCCGGTGACCTCCGTGCGCACCACCGCAAAGTTGCGGCCCTGATGCACCGGCCAGGATCTGGCCAGCAGGGCCGGACCGCGCCCGGGGCCGGTAAACCAGGCCGAAAGATTGGAGAGTACCGGATGATCCGGCACGGCACACATGGCCGTATGCGCAGCCAGGCCCATCGAGATGCCGCCTTGGACATGGCCGACGCGATTGGCCAGTTGCGGCCCGGTCTTGACGAGGCACTCGGCCCCTTCGGCAGTGCGGATGGGGAGGATGCCCCAGAAGTGCTGCAAAAACGAAGCGCTGCCGGCGCGGCCGTTGTCGGCACCCGCACTTGGCCCCGCGCATGCAGCAAGTGCCGCGTCGCATGCTGCGAGCACCGCCGCCTCGCGCTCGTCGAGTTGATCGGGCGTGAGCGGCGGCGGGTCAACATGGCTTTGACGCTGCCACGGCAGCGGCGCCATCTCGCGCACATCAGCGGGCGGCGCGATTTGCACAAAGGCACCGTTGCCCGTCAACACCATTTTGTCACCACTGAAGAGCGAGCCATGCGCGAGCAACTGGCGCATGGCGCCCGCTTGCGTGGCGCTGAGGCTCTGCGCTTCGACGCGCGCGTCACGCGCGGCAGCGGCGCCGTTGAACTGCACATTGATGTGGGTGGTGGCGAGGCGCGAGCCGGGCGTGACAGAGAGCCGCACCGGCGAGGCCAATGCGGCATCGAACAACACCAACAGGGCAGTCAGGTCGATCTGGCCGCGCGCGTCTTCACAGTGCGGCCCTACCGGCATGGTCACGGTCATGCTGCCGGTGCCGATCACCGGCCATTGCAGATGTTGAAAATGGCCGGTGAAGCTCCAGCCCGGTGTGCGGTCACGTGCAAGGCCGTGCAACACGGCGCGGCGAATCAGGGTGGCGTTGTCAGTCATTGCGCGCGAGCGTGTTGAGAAAGTGAAACGTGAGGGTGAGGCATGTGCATCTACCGCTCGCAGATCAATCCGGTTTGATGCCGGCCCGCTTGATCACCGCAGCCCACTTGACCATCTCGGTTTTGACAAACGCGCCAAACTGCTCCGGTGTGCCGGGCGCGACTTCGGCCCCTTGACCGAGCAGGCGTTCCTTGACCGCCACGTCAGAAAAAGCGCGCACCGTGTCGGCGTTGATGCGCGTTACCACTTCGCGCGGTGTTGCCGCCGGCACCCACAGCCCGGCCCACGAATAGGCTTCGTAACCGGGCACCCCGGCTTCGATCATGGTCGGCAAGTCCGGCACCAGGGCCGAGCGCTTCGGGCTGCCCACCGCGAGCGCCTTGACGCGGCCGCTACGCACGTGTGGCAAGGCCGTGGGGCCATCGCTGAACATCAGTTGCACTTGGCCCGCGAGCAAGTCGGTCATGGCCGGCGCGCTGCCGCGATAGGGAATGTGCAGCATGAACACGCCGGCTTTTTCCTTGAACAATTCACCCGCGAGATGGGTGCCGCCGCCGTTGCCGGCCGAGCTGAAGGCAATCTTTGCCGGATTCTTCCTGGCGTAGGCAATCAATTCCTTCACGTTGGCCGCCGGCAGCGACGGATGCGCACACAGGATGATCGGAAACTGCGCGCCGAACATCACCGGCGCGAAATCCTTTTCGAGTTCATAGGGCAGCTTGTTGCCAAAGCCCGGCAGCACCGATTGATGGATCGCGCCCAGGAAGAGGGTGTGGCCATCGGGCGCCGCACGCGCTGCGGCCTCGGCGCCGATCACGCTGTTGCCGCCGCTGCGGTTGTCCACCGTGACCTGTGCCGACCAAAGCTCGCCGAGCTTCTGCGCCAGCGCCCGCGCGGTCACATCGACCGGGCCGCCGGGCGGGAAGGGCACGATGATGCGTACCGGGCCGCGTGGATAGGGTGCGGCGGTGCTTTGCGCGAATGCGGCGGGCGCGACGCCTGCCAGCGCAAGCAGGATTGGCGTGAGCAGCGCCAGCGCCGCGCGCCGCGTCCCGGAGAGCTTGCCCGCCCGGTTCATGCCGCCACCGGCATCGGCTTGCCGTCGAGCAGCGCGATCCAGCCGCGCCCGATGCGATAGATCACCCAGACGCCGGTCGCCACCCAGATCGCCCACGCGAAGGGGATGCCGATCAGGGTGACGAACAGGGCCGCGCCCACGATCACCCACAACAGCGCAAACCAGAAGGTGCGGATTTGCCAGCGGAAATGGCTATCAAGAAACGTACCCGCTGCAGCGTTGCGATAGACGTAGTTGAGAATCACGCCGATGATCGATGGCCAGCCCGCCAGAAAGGCGGTGACAACGAACGCCGCCGAGGTGATGCCGATGAGCGCGCTCCAGGCATGCAGGGCGTAAATGACATGCGTGATGGTGCGCGGCGCGCTGGCCGGGAGGCCGGTGTGACCGTCAATCTCGTTCATGGCAGCAGGCTTTCAGAAGAGCGGCAAAGGGGTTGGGCAAAAGGGTTGGGCAACCGGGTTGGGCAAGCGCAATCTGCACACTGTAGCATTCCCCGGCACTACTCTTGAATCGGCCCAAGAGCCGCTCTGGGAGCGGTTCTCACGGCCATCACCGCACAGAGCCGGGGCGCCCAAACGCGCCCGCCAGCGCATCAACAAACGCGCGCACCTTGGCCGACAAATGGCGCCGGCTCGGATACACCGCGTGAATCGTGGCAGCCGGTGCTGCGTAGTTCGTCAGGATGCGCTTGAGGGCGCCGTTGGCCAAATGCGGTGCGACGATGAAGTCCGGCTCGCAACAAATGCCCAGTCCCTGCGCTGCCACGGTGGCGAGCATGTCGCCGTTGTTGGTCTGCGCGCTGCCGGCCACGCGCACGCGGTGCTCCACACCGTCATTCCCGGTGAAGCGCCATTCATTGCGCGGATTGAGGTATTCGTAGAGCATGCAGTTGTGGCCGGTGAGCTGCGCCGGCGTGGCCGGCGTGCCGTGCTTTTTCAAGTAGGCCGGCGCGGCGCAACACAGCATGCGTGTCTCGCCGAGCTTGCGCGCAATCACGCTGGTCGAACGCGATTCACCAATGCGTATCGCGACATCGAAGCCCTCTTCAACAATATCGACCATGCGATCCGACAGCGAAATGTCGAGTTTCACGTCCGGATGTTTTTTGAGGAACGGCCCGAGCAGGGGCGCGACGTGGTGCAGGCCGAAGTTGACCGAACAGGTGATGCGCAGCGTGCCGCGCGGCTTGGCGCGCCCGGCCTGTGCGGCCTGCTCGATTTCTTCGATGTCGGCGAGCAACTGCACGCAGCGCTCGTGATAAGCGCGGCCCGGCTCGGTGAGCGAAAGTTTGCGCGTGGTGCGGTTGAGCAAGCGCGTATCGAGGTACGCTTCGAGATCCGCGACCTGACGCGAACAGGCCGAGGTCGACAGATCGAGACGCCCGGCGGCACGCGCAAAGCTGCCCAGTTCGACCACCTTGGCGAACACCTGCATGGCGGTTAGGCGATCCATCTGGCAGTCTTTTCCTGGTTGGGATCTCGACAATCCCATATTTTGCAACAATCCATTGCGCGCAGGCTACTTTATGTTCTCTCAAGCAACAGTCACTATTCGTCCCATCGCGCTAGCACTGCGCGTCCTGAGTTGCACCTCTTCGGCGGCCCGCGCCAGCGGGTGCTCGATTCCACCTCCACCCTATCAAGCAAGGATCATCATGAAACTCTATTACTCCCCCGGCGCTTGCTCGCTCTCGCCCCACATCGTCGCGCGTGAGGCGGGCCTCGATATCGAACTCGTCAATACCGACCTCAAGACCAAGCACACGGCCGACGGCGGCGACTTCACCGCCATCAATGGCAAGGGCTACGTGCCGACTTTGCAACTCGACAACGGCCAGGTGCTCACCGAAGGCCCGGCCATCGTGCAATATCTGGCGGACCAGAAGCCCGAGTCCGGCCTTGTCCCGGCGGCAGGCACGATGGAGCGCTACCGCGTCCAGGAGTGGCTCAACTTCATC
>JANNCZ010000763.1:0-5650 GCA_031387185.1 Burkholderiales bacterium | reverse complement strand
CAGCCCTCGGCCTATGCGCGCGACAACCGCTGCATGCTTGACGCGATGCGCACCTTGACTGCACAACGCGGTGCAGCGTGCTGCCGCGGCATTGTTGATATTGATGAAGACATACCAGACGCAGAACTTCGGGCACTGCATGCCACCGGCGTGCGCGGCGTGCGCATCAATGTCTCGCCGGTGCATGCGCCCACCCGCGGCCTCGCGGACAGCATGATTCCGCGCATTCGCAAGTTTGAAAAGCGCTTCGTGGCGCTGGGTTTGGCGCCTTGCAGGCAGCTTGATTTCTTGCTGCCCGGCTGGCTCACTCTGGAGCTGATGCCGGTGCTGGCGTCGCTCAAGATTGACTTCACGCTGGCGCACATGGGCATGTTTTTGGCGAAAGACGGGCCGGCGCAAGCGGGCTTTCGCTCTCTGCTCGACCTCATCAAGAACGGCTCTGGCCGCGCGCATGTCAAGCTCACCGGCAGCTACCGCATGGCCACCCTGCCCAGCATGGCGGACTGCAAGCCGATGGCGCAGGCGCTGATCGAGGCGGCACCGGATCGCATTATCTGGGGCAGCGATTACCCGCACCTGTCGTTTGCCGACAAGGTGGGTTCGGTGCAGTTGTTCAATCTGCTGGCCGATTGGGCACCCGATGCGAAAGTGCGCCAGAAGATTCTGGTGGACAATCCGCAACGGCTGTTTGGCTTTTGACCGGTGCCAAGCGCACCGCAATGTGCGGAGCACGTGATTTGAACTCGGTGCAATCAGGACACGGAGATAGCGCTCGCCGTGTGGCGACTCGTGGTGACTACTTTTTCTTCAAAAAATAGAAGAATTCCTTGTTGGTCTCACCACTGTCGACGAGCTGATGCCCGGTCTGTTTGGCGAAGGCGGCAAAGTCGCGCACCGAGCCGGGGTCGGTCGCCGTGATCTTGAGCACTTGACCGCTAGCAAGCTCCGTCAGTGCTTTCTTGGCGCGCAGGATCGGCAGCGGGCAGTTGAGGCCGCGGGTGTCGATTTCCTTGTCGAATGGCATGGCAGGTTTCAGTGGAGGAATAACCGCGTATTTTAGCGGCTGGCGCCGGCAGGCAAGGTTGCGTTCACCAAGCCGCACTGAGCAGCCCGTACCACAACCCGCTGCGGGGTCAAGCGGCACGTCACGCGGCAGCAGTTGCGTGCCGGCACCATCCTCAACAACGCGTAGGCATGCCCTGCGCCACGCCAGGCCGCCGCGGCGCCCCGCCACCCTCGGCAGAAGGCGGCGCGCGCCCCGAACCGGCTTCGTCGGCACGTTCGTCGAGCAGGCGCTGCCATAGCGAGCGAATACGCGCATCGAGAATCGATGACTGATAAAAATCCGCTTCGCCGGTGCAACGGGCCAACTGAAAGTGCTCAATCGCAGAGGGGAGAGAGCCGAGCAACACGAAATATTCCCCCAGCGCCTGATACTGCGCCATGCGCTTGCCCTCGGCTGCGTAGCTCTTCGATTGCAACTCGTGCAGCTTTGGGTCGCTGCGGTACAACTGCATTTGCCCGGCCAGCAATGTCAGCGCTTCCGTGTGACGCCCGGCTTCCTGCAAACTCTCGATCAATTCAAGCTGGAGCGCACGCGAGCCGCTGTGCCGGGTGAGCGCAGCGCGTAACAACGCCAGCGCGCCTTCGGCGTCGCCTGCGGCGCGGCGGATACGCGCGTCCAGCGCGGCGTACATCGGATGCGCTGCACTATTGGCAATGCGCGCATACGCAGCTCGGGCGGCGGCGGGATTCTTCGCTTGCAGGTGGGCGTAGGCCAATCCAAGGTAGTTGGCCGCCTCATGCACTGCAGTGCGGCTCTCGATCAGGGTGATGAAGTGCTTGATCGCATCGCGCGTGCCATCAATCGAATCGTCCGCGCCGGCGCGCAGCTTGGCACGCACTAGGTGGAAAGTGAGCGAGTCGGCCTGCACACGGTAGACGGTGCTGCGGCCATTGTCCTGCCCGGCGGCGAGCGCGGCACCTTGCACCCGGTTGCGCGTGTCGGCGATGCGCTCAGTGGTCAGCGGGTGGCTGCGCACATAGGACGGCGCGTTGGACTCGAGAATGCGTGTCGAACGCTGCAGGCGTTCGAAGAAAACCGGCATCGCCGCGACGTCAAAGCCGCCTTTGCTGAGAGTCTCGAAGCCAATACGGTCGGCCTCGCGTTCAAACTCGCGCGAAAACGCAAGTTGCGACTGCACCGCGCCCGCTTGACTCGCCATCAAACAACCGCCTGCCACCTGCGGGTTGGAACGCGCGGCCAACAGACACAATGCAGAGGCCACCAGCGACGCCATCGAGGAGCGTTGGCCTGCGGCAAAACCGCGTGCGATGTGCTTTTGTGTGAGGTGGCCGATTTCATGGCCGAGCACGCTCGCCGTCTCTGATTCCGACTCGGAAGCGGTGATCAGGCCGCTGTTTACACCGATGTAGCCGCCCAACATGGCGAAGGCATTGATCTGGCTGTCCTTGATGACGAAAAATTCGACGCTGAGTGCCGGTTCCGGCCCGGCCGCCACCAGGCGTGCGCCCAGTTCCTGAATGTAGGCGGTGACTTCAGCGTCCTCGACGAAGGACGGGTCGCGGCGCAGATCGCGAAAGAACCCTTCGCCGATCTTGCGCTCCATTTGCGGGGTCAGTACGGCGCCCGATTCGTCGCCGAGATTGGGCAGGTTTTGGGCATGGGCTTGAAAGGTTTGCAGCGGGGCCGGCAGGATGAACACGACCGCAATAAAGAATGTCAGCGCGGTACGCAACCGTGCCTGCCAATGCCGCTTTGGCAGGTGGGCAGGCTCATGCACACTGCGTGGCACCAAGGCGCGAAGGAGCAAATTCATGGGTGCTATGATACCTGCCGCCTTGCCCGGTTCCCCGTGATTCGCGTTTCATGCGGCGTGCTGGCCGCGAAATTTGTTGCAGGACGTTACCCTGAGATCAACCACTTCGTTCATGACCCGGAAACCCGTTTCCCCAGCGTCAATGCGCAAATCACCGCTCACGCATTTTGACGCCGGGGGCAAAGCTCATATGGTCGATGTGGGCGAAAAAAGCGAGACCCATCGCGTCGCCGTGGCGGCAGGCAGCATCACGATGCTGCCTGCTACGCTGGCACTGATCGAATCGGGCAGCGTCAAAAAAGGCGACGTGCTGGGGATTGCGCGCGTTGCGGCGATTCAGGCGGCAAAGCGCACGTCAGACCTGATCCCACTCTGTCATCCGCTTGCGCTCACCAAGGTAGCAGTGGACTTTGCGGTGAACCGCGCGCAGTCATCCGTGAGCTGCATGGCAACCGTCGAAACAGTGGGCCGCACCGGGGTTGAAATGGAAGCGCTGACCTGCGTGACCGCCGGGCTGCTTACCATTTATGACATGTGCAAAGCGGCAGATCGTGGGATGCGCCTTGGCGAAATCGGTTTGCTGGAAAAGCGCGGCGGCAAGTCGGGCATCTGGAAATTGGATCGCAAAACACCACGGGAAGTGGCTAACGCATGACCTCCTCATACCGGCAATTGCAGGCGTGCCGCCTCAGCGGCAGCAACCATCTGGTGTCTGTCCTCAACCTGGGGCATCAGGCGCTCACCGGGGTGTTTCCGAGGATGCAAGGGCAAACCATCACCGTTGGCCCCCTGGAGCTGGTGTGGTGCCCCGACAGCGGCTTGCTACAGCTTGCGCACTCATACGACCCGGCAGAAATGTATGGTGAAAACTATGGGTACCGGTCAGGACTGAACCAATCGATGGTCGATCACTTGACCAGCAAAACGCAGTTTCTGGAGCGCCGGGCAGCCTTGCGCAGCGGTGACACGGTCCTCGACATCGGTAGCAACGATGCGACCACGCTTAAGGCATACACCACCCCAGGCCTGCACCGGATCGGGATTGATCCGACTGGTGAAAAGTTCCGCCCCCACTATCCCGCCGACATCCGTCTGATACCCGAGTTTTTTTCAGCCGAGGCCTATCGTGCTTCGCAATCGGCACGGGCGAAGATCGTCACCTCCATTTCAATGTTTTATGACCTGGAATCTCCGGTGGCATTCGCCCGGCAGGTAGCGGATATCCTGGCCGACGACGGCGTATGGCATTTCGAGCAGAGCTATATGCCGTCCATGCTCCGCATGAATTCGTATGACACCATCTGTCACGAACACCTGGAGTATTACTCGCTGCATGCGGTGAAGAAAATTCTCGATGCGTCAGACCTGCGCCTGGTCGATGTTGGAACCAATGCGGTCAATGGCGGCAGTTTTGCGGTGACGGCAGCGCACCGCGCCAATACAGCCATCCGCGCCAACGACGCGGTAATTCACTGGCTGCTGCAGCAAGAGGAGCGGATGGAACTGGGTACTCCCAAACCCTACCGCGATTTCGAGGAACGCGTGTTCAGGCATCGACAGGATTTGATTCGCCTGATCGGTGCCTTGAACGCAGATGGCAAGAAGGTACTCGGTTACGGCGCGTCAACCAAAGGCAATGTCACACTGCAGTTTTGCGGCTTTGGCCCGGCCGACATTCCGGCGATTGCGGAAGTCAATCCGGACAAATTTGGATCATTCACACCCGGCACCGGAATTCCGATCATTTCGGAAGCGCAAGCCAGAGCGATGAATCCAGACTATTTTTTGGTACTGCCGTGGCATTTCAAAGACGGCATCGTACGACGCGAGAAGGAGTTTATACAGCGCGGCGGCAAGCTGATTTTTCCTTTTCCGGAAATCGAGATTGTGTGAGGCCTTGGCTGTCACGCCAGCGCGAGCATTCCCGAACCGATGACATTGCCTGCGATCGCGCCAACCGCGCTCATTACCGGCGCGCTGGGACAGGACGGCCGCTTGCTTGCCGCCCATTTGCTGGCCGCGGGCTATCGCGTCGTCGGCCTGGTCAAGGCCGGCCGCACACTCCCTGCAGACGGTACGTTATCGGCCATGCAGTTGGATCACACGAGTCTGGCTGATGCGCAAGCGCTGCGGCGTTTGCTCGACGTGGTGCGTCCAAACGAGATCTATCACCTGGCTGCCCTACACCACTCCTCACAAGAGGGTGGCGCACTTGACAGGGCGGCTTTGTGCCAGGCGATGTTGACGCAGAATTTTCTCGCCACCAAAAACCTCGCATTCGCCATGGTCGATACGCAAGTGCACGCGCATTTGGTGTTTGCTGCATCAAGTCAAATGTACCGGTCGATGCCGGAAGACAGGACGATTACCGAATCCACTCCACGAGATCCGGCGACTTTTTACGGCCACACAAAATCCTGGAGTGTGGATCTTCTGTCGTTCTTGCGCACTGAACATGGATTACGCGCCAGCAACGCCATCTTGTTCAATCACGAATCACCCATTCGGGGAAAGCAATTTGTATCGCGGAAGATCACATCTGCCGCAGCGGACGCGAAGCTGGGACGGCCAGTGAAACTGAGCCTGCAGAATTTGGCAGCCCGTACCGATTGGTCCAGTGCGCGCGACGTCATCCTGGCCCTGCACTTGATGGCAGGTGCTGAAATGGCCGGTGACTTTGTGGTGGGGTCGGGTACCCTTCACTCGGTGCAAGACATCGTGGAAGCCGCATTTGGGGTGGTAGATCTTGACTGGCGCCAATATGTGACTGCGCCGAAAAATCAAACGGCGCACGGCCTCGCTGGCAGCCC
>JANNCZ010000743.1:0-4419 GCA_031387185.1 Burkholderiales bacterium | reverse complement strand
CCGCCGCAAACGGTTGCCACTCGCCTTCGGGTTGCGCGAGACGGTCGGCAATCGCGAACAGCGCCATCGGGTTCAGCCCCATGCCGAAATGGCTGGCCTGTATCTCGATGTTCTCCAGGTGTTTGCCCGGCGGGTTGAGGCAGCACTGCCAGGCGACGATGCCGTCGGATTTTGAATACAGCGAAGTGGTCGGCACCGGTGGCGGCGTGGCGATGGCGCGCTCACGCGCCTGATGGCGCGTGTCGGCCACTTTCTGGCGGCTCACCAGTTCATACAGGCGCCAGGCGTTGGTCGCCTTCGGATCACCCGTGAACGGCGTGCCGAGGGTGATCACGCTGCGCGCGAGCTTCGGCACCGCCTTGGCAATCTCGCGTGCGTAAATGCCGCCGAGACTCCAGCCCAGTAGACTGACCTTGCGGTCATGGCGTTGGGCAATCTCGCGCACGTGCTCGATGCAGCCATTCAACACGCCTGAGCGCGGGCCGAAGTTGAATCCGTAGTTCCACGGGTAAGGCTCGTAGCCACGCTCGCGCAAAAAATTGCGCAGCGTGATGGTGGACACATCGTTGGCCGCCAACCCCGGCAGTACCAGCACCGGGTGGCCATCGCCCTGCGGCATGCCGCCGACAAAGGGCATGGCCGCGAACGACGCGCCGAATTCCCACAGCGCGCGCGCTTCGAGCAGCATCAGGAAGGCGGAGGGGGCGGTGATGCCGACGTTGCTGCCAGCGCCGTTGGCCGAAGCGGTGGAAGCGGTGGCGGCAGCGCCATCGTCAGCGGCGGCTGCCGCTTTGGCTGCCCGCGCCATTTTGGCTACTCTGGCCGCTCTGGCCTTGGCATCCGTCGCGCTCATGGCCGATTCCATCGCGACTCCTTGAACATTTCTTGTGAGCGCCTGCAATTGTGCAAACGTTGGTCTTTGTCGTGGTGTTCCCTCATCGCTGGGCGATTGTAAAGGCAAGCCCGGCGAGGCTGGGATAATGCCTTCATGTTTCGCCATCTGCTGCAAAACTCATTTGCCACACGGCTCGCCGCGCTGGTCTGCGCACTGCTCACTGCCGCTTGCAACCCCACCTACGATTGGCGCGAGCATCACTTTGACGAAGGCGGCTTCACGATTTTGTTCCCGCAAAAGCCGGGACGCGCCGAGCGCAAACTCACCACACCGGCCGGCGACGTGACCATGAAGATGGTCTCGGTGCGCATCGAAGAAACCGTGTTCGGCGCAGCCAGCGCCCAATTCGCCACGCCACCCGATGCCGCAGCGCTGGCTGCGATGCACAGTGCGCTGCTGAAAAATCTCGAAGGCCGCGTGCAAAGTGACCAGCCGGTGACAAGCAGCGCACCCGCAGCGCTCGCCGGACGCGAAGTCATCAAACGCGGCACCGTGGGTAAAAGCGGAAATAGCGGAAACAGTGGAAACAGCAGCACAGGCGCGCGCGCGATGGACGCACAACAACTGCGCGTGCGCTTCTTCGTGCGCGGCACGCGCTACTACCAGATTGCCGCCATGGGCCGCGCGGGTGCTGTGCCGGACGCCGACCTCGATCTGTTTTTTGCGTCGTTCAAGCCGGACTGATGACGCCGTCGCCAGCCCCGCGCGCGCCGCTGGCGCTGATCTTCACACTGTTCGCAGCCGGCTACTTTCTGTCGTACTGCTTTCGTTCGGCCGGCCCCTTGATCGCGCCCGACCTGATGCGCGAATTGCAGCTCGATGCCGGTCAACTCGGCCTGCTCGCAAGCGCCTACTTTCTCACCTTCGCCATCGCGCAGCCCTTCATCGGCATCGCGATGGACCGGCATGGCCCGGCGCGCATCAACGCGGTGTTGTTTGTCATCGCCGCCACCGGCGCGGCCGTGTTCGCTGTGGGTGAGAGCATTGCCGCGCTCGCGCTTGGCCGTGCCCTGATTGGCCTGGGCGTGAGCGGGGCGCTGATGACCGCGTTGAAAGCGCTGGTGGTCTGGTACCCGCTGCGCCAGCGCGAAGCCCTGTCGAGCGTGATGATGGCGGTGGGGGGCATGGCCGCCATGATCGTGTCGGTGCCGGCCGAGATGGCGATGCGCAGTATCGGCTGGCGTGGCCTGTTTTGGCTCATGGCTGCTGCCAGCGTGATCGTCGCAGCGGCGCTCTGGTGGCGGCTCTCGGCCAGATACCTGCCTGCGAGTGGCTCCCAGAGCCATTCTCCCGATGGTGATGTGAAGCTGCACGCGCTGCCGGCGCTGATCGCGCCAGCACAGACCGCAGCGCCGGCACCAGCAACTGCAACTGGAAGCGCACCCGTTACTAAAGCCAACACCGCGCCAAACGCGACGACCGATGACGCAGCCCGGCGCGCCATCGCCGGTGGGTATCGCACCATCTTTGGCTCACGCATTTTCGCCGCCTATGCGCCAATCGCATTTTTCAGCAGCGGCGGCTTCTCGGCGGTGCAGTCGCTGTGGGCCGGGCCGTGGCTGATCAACGCGGCGGGACACTCGCGCGCCTCTGCCGCCGGCGTGTTGTTTGTTTATGGCCTCGCGCTGTTCGCCGGCTACCTGATGACTGCCTTCATCACTGCGCGCCTGCAGCGCGTGCCGGGCGCGCCGCGCCGCTTCTACATGGCCTCACTGTCGCTGGCGTACGCGGCATTGGGCGCGATTGTCGCTAATGTCTGGCCGTCCAGCAGTCTGCCGTGGTTCGCTCTTGGCCTCACGGTCGGCGGCGGCATGCTCGCCTACCCCGCCCTCACGCGCGCGTTTCCCGCAGCGATTGCGGGCCGTGTGGTCACGGCCTACAACATGGTCATGTTCGTTGGCGCATTCCTGTTGCAGTGGGGCATCGGCGCATTGATCCAGGCGCAGCTGGATCGTGGCGCCAGCACGCTGGCCGCCTATCAAATCAGTTTGGGCGCACTGCTGCTGACGCAGATACTGGCGCTGGCGTGGTTCTGGTTGCTTAGCCGCACGCCACGCATTCCTGCACATCAACCTGGCCGGCCGGAATGATGATCTCGTTCATACTTGAGGCAATGGACATTTCCAAATTCAGTGGCTGCGATACGGCCTCCGGCCTGACCAGCCCGGAACGGGTTTCTCGCTTTCACCCAAACTTGCGCCCACGCTTGCATCAGCACTCGCACCAACACTTGCGCCAATACTCGCACCCATGCTCGCGCCAACTCCTGCGCCAACTTTCGTACCGGGTATGTGAGGGCGCCCCGGCATGAAGGCCGCTGCTTTCGACTACGTGCGCAGCGAGAGCCTCGGGCAGACGCTCGATCTGCTCGCGCAACACGGCGGTGATGCCAAGCTGCTGGCTGGTTGCCAGAGAGCGCAGGTGATTGCGCTGGTTTGGGTTTGGGATACGGGCCGGCGCACGTAATTTACGTGCATAATGCAATTTGGCATAAATCAGGAAATCCGGCCATGAAACAAAACATCACGCTCTCGCTCGACACAGCGGTGTTGAAACACGCCAAACAGCTTGCCGCCAAAAAAAATCAAAGCGTCAGCCGCCTGCTCGCCGATGAACTTGCCGGCTGCGTGGAAGCGGAGCGCGACTACGAACTTCACCAGCGGCAAGCCCTCGCATGGCTGGAAAAAGGTTTCAATATGGGTGGCCGTTATTTGACGCGGGATCAGGCGCATGCCCGCCGCTAAACCGCTGACCCTTGGTAATTCGGGCAGTTCACTGGTCTTCGTCGACACCAACATCCTGCTCTACGCGCACGACGCCGCAGCCGGCCGCAAGCGTGATGACGCAGCAGTGCTGCTGGCCGAACTTTGGCGTGACCGGCGCGGCGCGCTGAGCGTTCAGGTGTTGCAGGAATTCTTCGTCAACGTCACCCGCAAAATTCCCAAACCATTGACCCTTGCGCAGGCGCGCGACGTGATGCGCGGCTACGGGCCGTGGGTGCGCAGCGTCACCACCACCGCGCATGTGTTGCGCGCCACCGAAATCATGGAACTGGCCAAGCTCTCTTTTTGGGATGGACTCATCATCGCGTCAGCCGAGGCGGCAGGTGCGGAAGTATTGGCGAGTGAAGATTTGCAGCATGGGCAAAAGATTGCCGGTGTTACGGTGATCAATCCCTTCGCTGCTACCGCCGCGACCAGGCGCGGGAAATAGCGCCGGCCCGGGGCCACACAACGCACCACGGAGCAAGGTTTATGCGTCAATCCACCTTCGCACCCGACAGCTTGACGATGCGCGCGTACTTGGCGCGCTCGCGTTCGATGAAGGCGGTGAACTCCTGCGGCGTGTTGCCGCCCGGCTCGGCACCCATGCGCTGAAACAGCGCTTTCAACTCGGGCGTCGCCATCGCCCGCAGCAATTCAGAGTGCAATTTGTCGAGCGCGATTTTCGGGATGCCGGCCGGGGCCATGATGCCGAACCAGGTGTCGAGATCAAAGTCTTTCAAGCGCGTATCGGACTCGGCC
>JANNCZ010000705.1:0-1516 GCA_031387185.1 Burkholderiales bacterium | reverse complement strand
CCGGCCTATGAAGAAGGCGACCTCGGCCTGTTCGAGACCGGGGCGATCGTGTTGCATATCGCCGAGCGCCATGCGGGCCTGTTGCCGATTCAGGCGAATGCCCGGGCGCGCGCTCACCTGGATGTTCGCCGCTGGACACGGTGGAGCCGCCGATCCTTGAACTCGCAAACGCCAGGCTCCTTGAGGGCGACAAGCCCTGGTCCGCGCAACGCATGCCCCTCGTCGCGGAACGCGTCCGCAACCGGCTGGGCCAACTTACACTTTCCCGCCGCCTTGGGGGTACCGGCCGGCTCGATGGCGCATTCAGCGCGGGCGGCCTGATGATGGTGCCGGTGCTTCAGGCGGAAAGCGCCGGGATTGCTGGACGACTATCCGAACCTCTGTGCCGATGATTCAACCAATGCCGCTGAATCTACCCGCTGCGCGGCCGCCGCTTCACCAATGTCGCGGCCAAGCCGGCTGCGCGGGCGGCTTGCGCCAGCCGCGTCATCACGGCCTTGTCAGTTGGATCAAGCCGGCCAATGCGCGGGGTTTTTCCCGGCGGCGCCACAAAAAAGTCTTCGTTGTACGGCAGCCGGTGGACATTGTCTGCATTGAGGTGAAACAGCGTGGCCTGTTGCAAACCGGTGCGAGCGAAGCAGGCGTCAGTGGCGTCGATGCGAAAATCAACCGCGCGCTGCACGCGGCCCGCTGTGCTGGCCTGGCCGGGTTTACGCAGCGACGATCCTCCCGCAATCACCACTGTCACGGCTTGACTCGCCGGCCCGCCATCAGCGGGATCGACATCAAGCGCCAGCGCCGGATGCCGGGTATGTGCAATGCGCCCCTGTTGGTCCCGGCAGGGAACATAGCACCACACGATGTCCCCGCTCTGCGGGATGCCCCACGTCACGCGGTGTGAAGACCGAATTTGTCGATGATTGAAGTTCCACTCTTGCGCCCCTTTCGGGCGGGGGCTGCGCTTCCGGCCAGCGCTTTGCGCGCCTTTGCACGCAGCATCGCGTTTTGCGCGCGCGCCGGCGGCGCGCTGCCTTCTGGCGTCTCCTCAAAGCGCGGCATCGGGCCAGCCACAGCCAATTTGCGCGCGCTGGCAAGCCGCCCGCGCTGAATGTCCTCAAACAGCCGTGCAAGCGCAAGATGCACGGTGAAAGTCTCGTTCTGGCCCAGATGTGCCGTCATGGCAGCAAGACGCGCACGGCTCACCGTGGTTACGGTGTCGTTTTTCAGTTTTAGATAGAGGGCGTTGGACGTGGCTGGCATGGCTGGACAAGAACCGGAAGGAAGTGGCGGCAAGGGATCGCTCGCAAACGGGTAAGGATTTTTCTGGCAATAGTATAGGTTTTGTATAAGGTTTTTTCAAGCTGCGCCAGTGTAGCTGCACCAGTGTAGTACTGCGAGGAATGGGCCTGGAGGGAGTGCCTGCATTTGAAGCGCCTGCCAAATTTCTTTTGAATATCAACTCGAACGGCCCCTTATTTCGGCTTGGTGATCAGTTGCAACGAAAAGAATGGCCCCG
>JANNCZ010000700.1:0-1510 GCA_031387185.1 Burkholderiales bacterium | reverse complement strand
GCGGCCTATGTGCATCGCATGGAACGGCGGGCCCTGGCGCCGATGTGGACGCGCACCCGGCCCAGGCTCACCGACTGGTTCGCGCGGCTGCGCGCGCGCCCCGCGCACCGCAAGGCGTTCGCCGATTTCGAGCTTCCCGAGCACCTCAGGCTGATGGCCGATGGCGGTGGCGAGGCGTGGCCGGCGATCGAGAAAAAGCTTGATGCCCTGCGTGTCGTTGCCAGCTAGGAGACCCAGCATGTCCCGCTATTTCACAATCCTCATTCTGCTGCTGACCAGTGCCGTCTGCGCCCAGACCTTCCCTGCCAAACCAATCTCCCTTGTCGTACCGTTTCCCACCGGCGCCGCCAATGACGCGCTCGCACGCATCATCGCGGCGGAGATGCGTGAAAGCCTCGGCACGGTGGTGATCGACAATCGCCCCGGAGGCGGTGGCAGCGTTGCCGGCGAGTACGTCAAGCGCGCCGCGCCCGATGGCCACACCTTGCTGGTGGTGAACGACAGCTACCTGATCCTCGCGGCGATGAACCCGAACCTGCCCTACGACATGCTGCGTGATTTCGATGCAGTCGGGCAAGCGAGCAAGCTGCCGTTCTTCATGGTGGTGAACGAAGAAGCGGTGCCGGTCAAATCACTCAGGGAGTTTGTCGATTTCGCGCGGGCGCGGCCCGGCAAGCTGAGCTTCGCCAGCTCGGGTAACGGTGCACCGCACCACCTGGCCGGTGAAATGCTCAAGTTGCGCTCCGGACTGGACATGCTGCACGTGCCTTACAAGGGTATGGGCATGGCCCTGCCCGACCTCGTAGCCGGGCGCGTGCAGTTCACCATTACGGGTTTGCCGGCGGTGGCGTCACAACTCAAGGGCGGCAAGCTGCGAGTGCTGGCCACCGTTGGGCGTTCGCGTTCTGCCCTGATGCCGGAGGTGCCAACCTTTGCGGAAGCCGGCGTACCCAACGTGGAAATGAATGTGTGGATGGGCATCGTGGCGCCGGCCGGCACCCCCAAGCCGGTGCTCACGCGCCTGAATGCGGAGCTCAACCGCGTGCTCAAACTACCGGCAGTGCGGGAAAAGCTCGCCGCGCAGGGCATTGAAGCGGCTGGCAGCACGCCGGAAGAATTCACGACGCGCATGCGTGCCGATCTTGCTGGCTACCAGCAGCTCATCAAGGCTACCGGGATACGTGCCGAATAGTGGCTAGGGCAAGAATGGCTCCTGGAGCCATTTTTTGAGGAGTTACCTTCGACGAATGTCTAGCGTGCTGTCTTGCGGCTGGCGCCCATGCGACATGCGATATCAAACGCATTTTTCATCGCCTGCGGGTTGGCAATGCCACGACCGGCGATGTCATACGCCGTGCCGTGCGCGGGGGTGGTGACCGGAATCGGCAAGCCGCCCTGCACCGTGACGCCGCGCTCGAAGCCCATCAGCTTCATCGCGATCTGGCCCTGGTCGTGATACATCGTCACCACACCGTCGTAACCCGAGCCGTCGGTCTTGATCGCGCGCACA
>JANNCZ010000660.1:0-5587 GCA_031387185.1 Burkholderiales bacterium | reverse complement strand
TACGCGCCAGTCTCCACCGCCAATGTCCGGAACGCCGCGAACACCAAGCCTTGCAATCGTGCCCCGCCTGATTTGCTGTCCAGATAATGCTCAATGCACGCCTCGCACGCGGGCAGACTCACGCGCTTGGGCACGGGATAGGCAATCTCCTTGCCTTGCAGGAAACGGCGCAATTCGGCTAGCAGGAGGCGCAGCAGTATCTCGACAGCTTGAGCATCGGCAGCAGCTTGCGCACGCTTAACAATGGTTTCCGCCAGGTCATACAGCTCGGGCGATTTTCGGTCACGCCGCATCTCTTTGCCGTACGAGGGATGCCGGAATGCGTTGTTGACGTAGGGGTCGCCAGACTGGCCCAACGGCAACCCCGCCGCTTCGTTCCAGGGCACGACGACGGCTTTCGCAAACTCGCGGGCATCCCACGCGCCTTTGCCTTTGAACTTGTCCTGTAGACAAAGCGCGTTCAGATCAACATTCGCTGCCTTGCCCAGCACTTGAATGAAAATCGAATAGCGCCAGCCCTTTTCCTTGCCCTCAAGCACGTTTCTGGTGACGCCTGATACCTTCGCATCAAAGGCCAATTGGTCGAGTGGCTGCGCCAACGTTTCAGCCCACACGCGATCGAGCAAGGTGCGCGCTGCAACGTGAAATGGATTCGGAGTTTTCCGGCGCGCGGTGACCATCGTTGGCTCGCAATCTGCGATTCGATTGAACGTGAAATGATTGTAGCTGCGCTTGACAGAGAATCAAAAAGCCGGGCGGCGCGCCCATCAACCAAACCGCCTGATATCGTTGGTGGAAGCTGATCTTCCGGATACGGCTGCGCCAGAATCGGTGGTGATCCGCGCCAAAGCCGCATAGCACTGCAGCCCAGTTGGTTAACGCGGCGATGTTTTTTTGTGGATCATGTGCGCGCATGGCATGGCGCAATGCAGGTCTCGACAGGTGCGATTGACAACAAGAACGGTGGTGGATAATGTGCCGCGTCGTTTGGCCGGGCGCCATTGAAGCTCCGTGCCGACCTGCGGCGTATCCCCCGCATCGCTTGTCCGAGGAATCGATGAACGCCCCCGCAAAGACGGAACAACTATTGGCCGCACCCGCCGCGCGCGCGAAGACCAGCTTCGCCGATGTCAGCCATGCGGAGGCGCTGGCGCGCGCCCGCGACTTGATCCCCTTCATCCGCGCGCAGGCTGATCTGACCGAAGCCACTACCCACATGCCGGACCCGGTGCTCGAAGCGCTGCATCAAAGCGGCCTGTTCCGGTTCCAGCAACCGAAGCTGTGGGGCGGCATGGAACTCGATTTCCCCGCCTTTATGCAAATGCCGGAAATTCTCGCGCGCGGCTGCGCCTCGACCGGCTGGACCTTCGCCAACTTAAGCTCGCACCATCGCCAATTGGCGCAGTGGCCGATGCAGGCGCAGGAGGACGTGTGGGGCCCGGACCCCGACGCGCTGATCGCTTCCGGAATCGCCTACATACAGGGCGAGGGGCGTCTGGTCGACGGCGGCCTGCTGCTCTCCGGGCAATGGGGCTTCTCGTCCGGCGTCGATGTGTCCGGATGGAACATGCTCGCCTGCGTAGTGAAGGAAGACGGCAAGCCGGTTGACTGGTGCATGTGCCTGGTGCCGCGCGCGGACTACGAGATCATCGACGATTGGCAGACCCTGGGCATGCGCGGCACCGGCAGCCGCAGCGTCAAGTGCAAGGACCTGTTCGTGCCCGCGCACCGCGTGCTGTCGCAGCAGATCAACAAGCCTGGCCATGCGTTTCCGGGTCTGAAAGTGCATACCAATCCAATGTACCGCGTGCCCACCAGCGCGCTCGGCGGCAACGGCATCGGCGCGGCATTGCTCGGCAACGCGCGCGCGGTGCTTGACGAGACGATTGAATCGGTAAAAGCGCGCAGCACCAGCTACACCGCCGCCAAAATGCGCGACTTGCCCACCGTGCAACTGCGCGTTGGCATGGCCGGTGCCAAGATCGACGGTGCCTACGCCTGGATGCATGCCGATTGCGTCGAGGCAGCGAACATCGTCAAGGGCGGCGGCGGCCTCGACATCGCCACCAAGCTGCGCTTTCGCCGCAACAGCGCGATGATGGTGAAGATGACCACCGAGGCTATCGACAGCCTGCACGAAATGGCCGGTGCCAACGGCATCTACGACAAGTACCCGATCCAGCGCATGTTCCGCGATGCCCACGCTGCGACCGGCCACATCGTGTTCTCGCTCGATGCACAGTTGCTGCCGTGGGGACTGGCCGCGCTGGGCGGTGAATTCAAAAGCCCGACGATGTGATCCACGCGGCCAAGCGCCAGGAATGCTGCGCCCTCAACCAGATCAACCCGGCAACCCAAGACAAAATGAAAATCACCATCAGCCTCAAATCAATCGCTACCGCACTCATCATCGGCTGCAGTGCCGTCATTGCCCTGCTCGCCCCCGGCCGCGCCGCGCACGCGCAGTATCCGGACAAGCCGATCCGCATCGTCGTGCCGTTCCCGGCTGGCGGCCCTTCAGACGTGCTGGCACGCTTGCTCGCGCAAAAGCTCAACGCTGCGTTCAACCAGCCGGTGCTGTCCGAGAACAAGCCCGGTGCCGGCACCAATCTCGCCGCCGAATACGTGGCGAAAGCCCCGGCGGACGGCTACACCCTGATGTTGATGATGGTGGGTACGCAGGCCATCAACGAGGCGCTGTACCCGAAGCTCGGCTACAACACCGCGCGCGACTTCGCGCCGGTGGCTCTGGTGGCCGCATCCTCACTGGCGCTGGTGGCGCACCCGTCGGTGCCGGCCAAGAACTACCGCGACATGGTGGCACTGGCCAAGGCCAGCCCCGGCAAGTACAACTTCGCCTCCTCCGGCACCGGCACGCCACTGCACCTGGGCGGCGAATTGCTCAACAACCGCGCCGGCATCAAGCTCATGCACGTGCCCTACAAGGGTGCAGCGCCTGCGGTCAATGACGTGCTGGGTGGCCAGGTCGAGTTCGCCATCGTCGGCACGCCTTCCGTGCTGGCGCACATCCGCTCGGGCAAGTTGAACGCCATCGGCCTGACCAGCTTGAAGCGCGCCGCCAACGTGCTGGACATCCCGGCGATTGCCGAATCACTGCCGGGCTACGAAGTGGAACTGGTTTACGGCATCGTCGCCCCGGCCGGCACCCCACGTGATGTGATCACCAAACTGAATGCGGAAATCATCAAGGCCGTCGAGGCGCCAGACGTGCGCGAGCGCCTCGCCGGTCAAGGCTTCGAGGTGCGCACCAGCACGCCCGAGCAGCTCGGCGCTTACATCAAGAGTGAAATCGCCAAGTGGGCGCCGGTCGTCAAAGAGTCGGGCGCGAAGCCGGAATGAATCGCGGCGGTATCGGCAAGGTGTGACATGACGATTTTGCAAACATTGCTGGGCACTGACCTGCCACTGATTCAAGCCCCGATGGCCGGCGCGCAAGGTGCGGCGCTCGCCATCGCAGTCTCGAACGCTGGCGGCCTTGGCTCACTGCCCTGCGCCATGCTCACGCCCGATGCCATGCGCCGCGAACTCGACGCCATCAAGGCCGGCACCAACAAGCCCTACAACGTCAATTTTTTCTGCCACGTGCCGCCGGTGCCGAGTGATGCGCGCGAAGCACGCTGGCGCGCCACGCTGGCGCCCTACTACGCCGAGTTCGGCATCGACGCGGCCACAATTCCCGCCGGGCCGGGGCGCGCACCCTTCACTGCCGAGGCGGCTGATGTACTTGAAGCATTCAAGCCGGCAGTGGTGAGTTTTCATTTCGGCTTGCCGTCCGCCGCGCTGCTCGCGCGCGTGCGCGGCTGGGGCGCGAAAATTTTGTCGTCGGCCACCACGGTCGATGAAGCGCTGTGGCTCGAAGCGCACGGCGTTGATGCGGTGATCGCGCAGGGTGTGGAAGCGGGCGGGCATCGCGGCATGTTTCTCAGCGATGACATCACCACACAAATGGGTACGTTCGCCCTGTTGCCACAAATCGTGCGTGCGGTGAAGGTGCCGGTGATCGCCGCAGGCGGGATTGCCGATGCGCAAGGTGTGGCGGCAGCAATGGCGCTCGGCGCGGCAGGCGTGCAGATCGGCACGGCGTATTTGCTCTGCCCCGAGGCATCGACGAGTGCGGTGCATCGCGCGGCATTGACGGGCAATGCGGCACGCCACACCGCGCTCACCAATCTCTTCACCGGCCGGCCGGCGCGCGGCATCGTTAACCGCTTTATGCGCGATCTCGATTGCATCAACGCCGCCGCGCCCGCGTTTCCGCTCGCCACCAGCGCCATGCTGCCTCTGCGCACCAAGGCTGAGGCGGCGGGCAGCGGTGATTTCTCGCCGCTATGGTCGGGGCAGAATGCGAGTGGATGCCGCGCGGTTCCCGCTGCGCAACTCACGCGCGAGTTGGCGGCGGGGTTGCGGCTGTAGCGCGGTGATCTGGGCCGGTAACTATCCGGCACATGGCGCGAGAGTGTTGGTGGGAGCGGCTTTCGGGCGTCAATCAATCAACATCGTTGGTGCGAGCCACTCTCCGGCCGACGATGCGTCGGGATAGCGGTTTATTGCCGCTCAATCTTGCGCGCCTCGATCAGCTTTTTCCACTTGGTGATTTCGTTCTCGATGTAATCGCGCATCTCTTCGGGCGTGCCGCCGCGCGCTTCGCCGCCGAGATCGGCGAAACGTTTTTTCATGTCCGGCTCCGCCAATGCCTTGCGCACTTCGGCATTGATGCGGTCAATGATGGCGCGCGGCGTGCCGGGCGGTGCGGCAAGACCGAGGAAGGACGTGACATCGAAGCCGGGCAGATATTGCGCGAGGGTGGGCACATCGGGCAGAAACGCCGAACGCTCTTTTGAGGTGACCGCGAGGGCAGTCAGCTTGCCGGCTTTGACTTGCGGCAGCGTCACCGTCATGGTCTCGAACATGGCGTCGATGCGGCCTGCCATGATTTCGGTGATCGGGCCGGTGCCGCCGCGATAGGGCACGTGCAGCGCGTCGGTGCCGGCCAGCACGTTGAACAGCTCGGCCGACAGATGGTGGATCGAGCCGACCCCGGCCGAGGCAAACGAGAGTTTGCCGCGTGTGGCGCGGGCGGCCTTGATGAATTCGCCGGCGGTCTGTTGCGGCGCGCTGGGGCTGGTGACGAACACGAACGGATAGAACGTGAGGGTCGAGATGAACGAGAAGCCGGTGAGCGGATCGTACGGCAGGCTTTTGAGCATGCCCGGCTGTACCGGGTACGCGCCGGTGATGAGCACCAGCGTGTAGCCATCGGGGGCGGCTTTGGTGACAAACTCGTTGGCGACCACACCGCCCGCGCCGGTGCGCGTCTCAACGATGACTTCCTGCTTGAGTGACTCGGACAATTTTTGCGCGACCAGGCGCGCCACGATGTCAGAGCTGCCGCCGGCCGCGAAGCCGTTGACGAGTTTGATTGGCCGCACCGGATACGTTTGTGCGTGGGCTGGCGAGGGCAATGCTGCGGACAACGCGAGGGCCAGGCAGATTGCCCATCCATGCACCATGCACAGCATCGGAAGAAAGCGGCCTCGCGGTGCGGCACGGCCAGCGGCAAATGTCA
>JANNCZ010000643.1:0-2179 GCA_031387185.1 Burkholderiales bacterium | reverse complement strand
GACGCGCCATGCGCGCATGAGCGGGGCCAACACCCTGTGGCTGCCCGGTACCGACCATGCCGGTATCGCGACACAGATCGTGGTCGAGCGCCAGCTTGAAGCCGAGGGCATCAAGCGCAAGGATCTCGGGCGCGAAAAGTTCATCGAAGAAATCTGGAAGTGGAAGGAGTATTCAGGCAGCACCATCACCAGCCAGATGCGCCGCATGGGCTCCTCCACCGACTGGAGCCTCGAATATTTCACGATGGATCCGAAACTCTCTGACGTTGTCACCGAGACCTTTGTACGGCTCTACAACGACGGCCTGATCTATCGCGGCAAGCGCCTCGTCAATTGGGACCCCAAACTCAAGACCGCCGTGTCCGACCTCGAAGTGCAGTCCGAAGAGCGCGATGGTCACATGTGGCACATCCTGTATCCGTTCTCCGATGGCCCGCAGGCGGGCGCCGATGGCGCGCCGATGCGCGGCATGACCATCGCCACCACGCGCCCCGAGACTATGCTGGCCGACGGCGCGCTGTGCGTGCATCCGGAGGACGCGCGTTACCAACATCTGGTCGGCAAATTTGTTGACCTGCCGCTGTGTGACCGCAAGATTCCCGTGATTGCCGACGATTTTGTCGACCGCGAGTTTGGCTCGGGCTGCGTCAAGATCACTGGCGCACACGACTTCAACGACTACGCCTGCGCGCAGCGGCATGGCCTGGAGATGATCGTCATCATGACGCTTGATGCGCACATGAATGACAACGCGCCGGTGAAGTTTCGCGGCCTCGACCGCTACGACGCACGCAAGTCGGTGGTCGCGGATCTCGAATCACAGCAGTTTCTAGTCAAGATCGTCGCGCACAAACACCAGGTGCCGGTCGGCGACCGCACCGGCGTGGTGTTGGAGCCGATGCTCACCGACCAATGGTTCTTCGCCGTGCATCAGCCGGCACCGGCCACCCATGCGCATCAACCGGGCGTGTCGATTGCGCAAAAGACCTTGCAGGTGGTCGAGAGCGGCGAGATCAAGTTCGTGCCCGAACACTGGATCGCGACTTATCGCCACTGGATGAACAACATTCAGGATTGGTGCATCTCGCGCCAGCTCTGGTGGGGGCATCAGATTCCGGCGTGGTACGACGATGCCGGCAATTGCTATGTGGCGCGCACCGAGGCCGAAGCGCGGGCCCTCGCCGATGCGGACAACACCAAGGGTCTGGCAGCAGGCCGCCCGCTCACGCGCGAAAACGATGTGCTCGACACCTGGTACTCCTCGGCCCTGGTGTGTTTCTCCACCCTCGGCTGGCCGCACGAAGATGCGCGCAGCAAGACCTTGCAGGACTTGTATCTCCCGTCGTCGGTGCTGGTGACCGGCAGCGAGATCATCTTCTTCTGGGTGGCGCGCATGATCATGATGACCACCTACTTCACTGGCAAGGTGCCGTTCAAAACGATTTACATCCACGGCACCGTGCGCGATGCCGAGGGCAAGAAGATGAGCAAGTCCGAAGGCAACGTAATCGATCCGGTGGACTTGATCGACGGCATCGCGTTGGAGCCGTTGCTCGCCAAGCGCACCACCGGTCTGCGCCGCCCCGAGACCGCGCCCAAGGTGGCGCAGCGCACGAAAAAGGAATTCCCCGACGGCATTCCTGCCTATGGCGCCGATGCGCTGCGTTTCACGATGGCGTCTTACGCGTCGCTTGGCACTAACGTCAACTTCGACTTCAAGCGCTGCGAGGGCTACCGCAATTTTTGCAACAAGCTGTGGAACGCCACGCGCTATGTGCTGATGAATTGCGAGGGCCGTGACGTTGGCCTCGATGACTCGCTGCCGATCACGCTCTCGGCTGCCGACAAGTGGATCGTCTCCGAGCTGCAACGCGCTGAAAGCCTTGTGGCACAAGGATTTGCAGACTATCGCCTCGACAATGTGGCCAGCAGCGTGTACCGCTTCATGTGGGATGAGTATTGCGACTGGTATGTGGAGCTGGCCAAGGTGGCGCTGGCCACCGGCGACGAAGCGCAACAACGCGGCACCCGCCGCACCCTGGTGCGTGTGCTCGAAGCCGGGCTGCGCCTCGCGCATCCGCTGGTGCCTTTCATCACCGAGGAGTTGTGGCAATCGGTCAAGGCGCTGGCCGGCAAGGATGGCGCGAGCATCTGCATTGCGCGCTTCCCGGTCGCGCAA
>JANNCZ010000624.1:0-1554 GCA_031387185.1 Burkholderiales bacterium | reverse complement strand
TGCCGATCACCGCCGCAGGCGCTTCGCGCACCGACTTCTCGGTCGTGCCCTGGAGCGCCTGGGCCGGCTTTGTCTACGTCGCAGTGTTCAGCCAGTACCTGGGTTTCTTTGCCTGGTATCGCGGCCTCGACATCGGCGGCGTGGCGCGCGTGTCGCAGGTGCAGTTGTTGCAGTTGTTTCTCACGCTCGCGATCTCGTCGCTCATCGTCGGTGAAACCATCAGCCTGCTGATGATGGTGTTCGCGGTGGCCGTGGTGGCGGTGGTGGCCATCGGGCGGCGTGCGCCGGTGGCGCGCAAGACCTGAAAGCGCTTACTTGCCGACCGCGAACACCGGCACCGCTGCGCCCTTGCCCTTGAACTGCACCTCGCCGAGCGCCTCCATCGGCACACGATCGCCGATCTCCTGCCGGGTGGCGCCATCGACCAGGATGCCGCGCGCCGCCTCTTTGGTGTGCGCCTCCAGCCGTGCGGCGAGATTGACGGTGTCGCCAATGCAGGTGTAGGTGGCGCGAGCCTCGGTGCCGGTGTAACCCGCCACCACATCGCCGCTGGCGATGCCGATGCCGATGCGGATCGGCTTCTTGTCAAGCGCAATGCGCTCCTGGTTGTAAAGCTCGATGGTCTCGATCATGTCGAGCGCGACGCGCACGGCGGCCAGCGCCGGCTCGGCCAGCGGCAGCGGCGCGCCGAAAATCGCCATCAGGCCGTCGCCGATCATTTGATTGACGACGCCGCCGTGATGGCTGATGGCGTCGAACATCAGCGCGTAATAGGTGTTGAGCAACTCGATGGTTTCTTCCGGCGGCTGTGACTCGCACAAGGAAGTGAAGCCGCGGATGTCGGCAAACATCACGGTGCAGTGCAGGCGTTTGCCGCCGAGCGCGAAGCCCGATTGCTGCAGGTCTTCGGCCACGGCAGAGGTGGCGAAGCGCCGCACCATGTCTTTTTGCTGGTCGCGCAGGCGCTTTTTTTCCAGGCTCGAATTGATGCGCGCCTTGAGGATCACCGCATTGACCGGCTTGCGCAAAAAATCATCGGCCCCCAGTTCCAGGCAGCGCACCACATGCGCAACCCCTTCGAGCGAGCTGGTGACGATCACCGGCAGATCGCGCAATTTGTTATCGGCCATCATGTGCTCGAGCACTTCGAAGCCATCCATCTCGGGCATTTCCATGTCGAGCAGCAGCAGCTCGAAAGCGTCCTCGCGCAGCATCTGCAGCGCGATCAGGCCGTTCTCCGCGCTTGCCACGCGATGCCCCTGCAGCTCCAGGCTGCGCGTGAGCAACAGGCGGTTGACCTTGTTGTCGTCGGCCACCAGCAGCCGCGCACCGCGCTCAGCCACGAATCAACTCCTTGAGCGCAACCACCACCTTTTGATACTCGGCTTCGAGCGCGTCGAGGAGGGCTGCATCGGCCACCAGCCCGCCCAGCTCGATGTTGCGCGCCATCTCGCCCAGGCGGGTGGCGCCGAAGGTCATGCTGTTGGTCTTGAGCGAATGCGCCGCACGCCGAAACGCATCAGCGTTGCCCGCCGCCTGCGCGCTGCGCAATTC
>JANNCZ010000623.1:0-1735 GCA_031387185.1 Burkholderiales bacterium | reverse complement strand
TTCAAAATAAAAATTCGCTAAAACGCGACCTATAGCCAAAATCAAAAGCGACACCGCAAGCGAGATGGATCAACTCTGATTGTCGCGCTTGGTAGCGCACCAGTCAATCGCATTGGCACATTTTTCGATATGCCGGCACATTGAAAACCGTTGGTGCAAGACATTGAGCGGTGATGCATGTTGATTCATCCGCTCACACCAACGGTTTCAGGGCATCACTACTGCCGCACGCGCGCGACGATGCGCGCGCCGCCGAGCTTGCCCGCAGTGAACAGGCCGACAAAAAAGCTGTAGGTGTGATCCCACGCGTCGAAGTGCGCTGCGCCGAATTTGGCGACTGTTGTGTCGCGCAGGGAGCGGTACATGGCGAGGCGCTTGACGAGTACGTCGCGCCAGGGTGCGGACAAGTCTTCGTGTGAGGTGATGGCGCAGCCTTGCTCCTGCAAGAGGTCGAGATAGCGCTGTGCGCTGGCGATGCCGGGTGCGTGCATCTCGGTGGCGAGGCGGGCTTCTTCGTTGGCGCTTAAGGGGGCGAGCAGCACAGCGTCGGTGAAGGCGATGGTGCCGCCTGGTTTGGTGACGCGCACGGCTTCGCGGATGACTGCTGCTTTGTCGGGGATGTGCAGCCAGGCTTCCTGGCTCATGACCACGTCGAACGCGCCATCGGGCAGGGGCAGGGCGGTGGCATCGCCTTGTTTGAAATCGACGAGGTGGTCTAACTTTACGCGCTGGGTTAAGCGCTGTGCGGCGTCGACGCGGCTTTGCGTGAAGTCGATGCCGGTGACGCGGCAGCCGATGCGGTGCGCGATCCAGCGTGACGGGCCGCCCATGCCGCTGCAGATGTCGAGGACGTGATGTTCTGGTTTGATGCCGGCACGCTCGGCGAGGGCGTCAACCACTTCGATGCCGCCGTAGTGATCTTGATCGAAATCCTTGAGCGTGTCTTCGGTGAGCGCGTTGAGGTCATCACCGCGCGCGGCGAGTTTGGCGAGGATTTCGTCTTCGTTGATCGGGTGGGTGTCGTAGAAGTCGATCACACCGTCTTTGTGGCTGTTGCTCATGGTGTCGTGGCGGCACATGCCGCAGCGGATGCGGGAAGGGGAAGCAGGCCGTGCACTGCGCGGGCACGCTGGCATTTGTCATCGCCTGGCTCGACTTCGCGGCAGGGTGACGGGCGTTGCGTGTAAACGCTGCACGACACGCTCTCGCCAACGTGGCCTTGCAGGGCGTTGCAGTGGGGTGCGGCCTGATTGGTGCCGCGCATGCAGGCGCGGGCTGGGCTGAGTTGTTCGACCAGAGATTCGGCGAGATCGGGGGCTTCGGCCCAGTAGAACGAGACGCGAAATGCCGCGCAACACGCGCCGCATTGCTGGCAGGGGGCGGCGTCTCGAAGCGTCATGCGCTGACCGGTTCAGCCGTCAGTCAGTGTCAGGCAACGGTTGCAGGGCGCGGAGTCGCGGCGCGCACGGCTGCGGCACTCACGCTACGCCGCATTTCTGCGCCAACGCGCGCAGCGCCTTGGTGTAGCAAGCCATCGGCGGGCGCACGATACCGGCGCCGATCTGGCCGATGCCGGCCTCCTTGTGCGCGATGCCGGTGGTGACCACCGGACGGATGCCGGTATCGACAATCTTGCGAATGTCCATGCCGGTGGGCGCGCCGTCGAATTCGAGATTGGGCAAGGAGAGCGCCGGGTTGCGTGTCGTGGTGATGTGATACATGAGGCGCGAATACG
>JANNCZ010000609.1:0-4483 GCA_031387185.1 Burkholderiales bacterium | reverse complement strand
GGTAGGCGCGCAGCGTCAGACGCTGATGCCGGTCCAGTAGGTGACGGCGATGTAGGCCGCGTACGCGATGCCCCCCGACATCAGGCCGAGCACGACATGGCTGAATATCCGGAAGCTTTGGTACGCACTCATGGGTGCGACGTCACCGGATGCGACGGTAGAGATTGCGGCGGAGGGATGAAGCGCGCATCGCTCAATGATGACCAACCACACATCCACCGTCCGTGCGGCACCGTACGCAGCGCCTGCTGCGGTATGCGGACCCGACTTCACACGTTCTGCGAAGCAGGAACACTCGGAGCCGCGCAGGTGGGCTACCGCACGGACTGTCGTCTGAATTCTGGCGACAGTGCGCGGGTGGATCAGTTCGGCATCAAGCGATGCCAGAGACACCACCGCTTCCTGGTATGGACCGGGCCGCTCAGTCGAAATTGGAGCTCCGTGATGAAACAAAAAAACCACATTGATGCACCGCAGACGCCGCCCGTGCCTCAGGGTCCGCCAAGCAGCCCGACGCATGGGCAGACAGATGCCACGGCCAATCGCGAACAGGTGCGTGAATCGATCGCGCGGGTGCCGGCACCGCGCGAGTCCAAACGGCCGTCCGAGCGCGGCGACAAGGGCCAGTCTGAGGTGTGAAGTGCCCGGGAGCGGTTGTCCAGGCACGGCGTAAGTGGACCGCATTCATCGATCGCGACGTGTCACTGTGGGTCGCACTTGGACGCGACTGGCGTGCGATCAGTACCAAGAATCTGACCGTCTAACCATAGGCACCCAGGGTACCGCCATCCAGCTACACCGACACGACCCAGGAACCCAGATGTCAGGCGACATGAGAAATTGCCCTCCCTTCTAACCACGCCTGTCGTGTCACTTTGGGGCGGCGGATGGCACGTCACGACCATGTCACGGCGGCCGAGAACATGTACCCCGCGCCGTATACGGTCTTGATGATCTTGGGGTTTTGCGGATCGCTCTCGAGCTTTCGCCGCAGGCGCGAGATGCGCACGTCGATGCTGCGGTCCAGCGGCGACAGGTCACGCTGGCCGATCAGTTGCTCGCGCGTCAGGATCTGGTAGGGCCGCTCGACGAAAGCGCGGAGCACCTGGGTCTCTGCCGTGCCCAGCAGATGTTCGTTGCCGTCTGCGGCGCGCAGGATGTTGGCAGCACAGTCGAGGCTCCAGCCGAGAAAACCCGCGTGGCGATGTTGACCCGGCGTGGTGCCGCTGGATGCGGCGCGCCGGCGCAGGATGCTGCGCACCCGTGCCACCAGTTCACGGGGTTCGAAAGGTTTGACCACGTAGTCGTCGGCGCCGAGCTCCAACCCCATGATCCGATCAACCGTGTGGCCGCGGCCGGTGAGAATCAACACGCCGCTGCTCGATATCGCCGCGATCTGCCGCACCAGTTCGATGCCGTCCATGTCGGGCAGGCCGAGATCGACCACGCACAGGTCAGGCCGCTCGGCCTGCAGCCGGCGCAACACCGTCGCACCGCTGCGAAACGCTTCGGTGGCATAGCCAAACTCGTGCAGTGCAGCGACCACCAGCTTGGCGATGGCGTCGTCATCCTCGACCACGTAGATCAACGAGGCCCGCGCCACTGGCACCTCGGCGCGTGGGCCAGGTCCGGTCACGGCGGGCTCGCAGCCAGCAACGCGGCAAGCTGGCTTCGGGTGAATGGCTTGGCGAGCAGGGTCGGGCCGCAGCCTGGCGCGGTGTCAGGCGCATAGCCGCTCATCAGCAGCACCCTGGGCACGCCGCAGCGGTCGCGCGCATACGCGGCCAAGCTGCGGCCGTCCACATCACCCGGCATGACCACGTCGGTCAGCAGAAGGGCGATCCCGGGAGTCTGTTCGAGGATCTGCACCGCCTCGCCGCCGTTCTCCGCCTCGATCACCACGAACCCCAGGTCCAACAGCTGGCGCCGCACCACCTGGCGCACTGCCGGATCGTCATCGACCAGCAGCGCCAAGCCCTGGTCGCCGTGCGACGGATTCTGCCGGTCCTCCGCGTGCGCCGGTTTTGCGCACGCGGCATCCAGGGCCGGCAGCCACAGCGAGACACTGGTGCCCTCGCCAGGCAGGCTGCGGATGCCGACGGCGCCGCCCGACTGCTTGACAAAGCCGTAAACCATCGCCAGACCGAGTCCGGTACCTTGTCCGTTCGGCTTGGTCGTGAAGAAGGGCTCGAACACCCGCGCCTGCGTCGCGGCATCCATGCCGCTGCCGTCGTCGGTCACTTCGATGTGCACATAGCGCCCTGCGATGAGCTGCAATGCTGCGGCATCGGCAGGGTCCAAGGACCGTGCCGTGGCTTGAACACGGATTCGCCCCTGGGCCGTCGTGGCGTCGCGGGCATTGAGCACCAGATTGAGCAGCGCGTTCTGCAACTGGTGGGTGTCGATCCAGACCCACAACGGGGTGTCACCGGTCGCCATGTCGAGTTGCAGGCTGTCGGGCAATGAACGCCGCACCATGCGCCCGACCGAGGCGATCAGCGGCGTCACGTCGGCCGCCTGCGCCTCCAGCGGCTGCTGGCGCGCGAACGACAGCAGGCCCTTGATCAGGTCCGCGCCGCGCCGCGCCGCCAGGGCGGCGGGTTCGACGAATTCGGCCACCGTCGCGTCGCCGCCGCGGGCCCTGCTCAACGCGTCCAGGTTGCCGAGGATGACGGTCAGGATGTTGTTGAAGTCATGCGCCAGGCCACCGGTCAACTGGCCCAGCGCTTCCATCTTCTGTGCCTGTACCAGCATCGCCTGTGCGCGTTTTTGCTCGGTGATGTCGAAGGTCAGCTCGAAGCAGCCTGCGACACGGCCATCGGTGCCGATCTCCGGGATCAGCGTGGTGCGCGCGGTCACCCGCGTGCCGCCGACGATCGTGGTCTCGTACTCGAAGGTCACAGCCTCACCGGCCAACGCACGCGCAACGTTGGGCCTGATGGCGTCGTAGGTGGCCGAGCCCAGGTACTGCCTGGCGCTCACCGCACCGGGCTTGGCGGGGTCCAGGCCGAACCATTCGCGGTAGCCGCGGTTGACGTAGCGGTAGACCCGGTTGTGGTCGAAGTAGGCCACCAGCGCCGGAATCGAATCCGTGATCAGCCGCATCTGCGCCTCGCTGCGGCGCAACTCCGCGGTGCGCTCAGTGACACGGGTTTCCAACAGTGTGGTCTGCTCGCGGATCTGGCACTCGGCGTTGCGTTGCGCCGTGATGTCGGAGTACAGCGTCACGAAGCCGTGCCCGGGCACTGGCAGGCCGCGCACCAGCAGCACGCTGCCGTCGGGCCGGGTGCGTTCGATCTCGTGCGGCGCGAAGGCGCGGGCGGCCTGCACTCGTTCCTCGACGTAGCCCTGAGGGTCGCCCGGACCGTAGTCGGCGCGCTCGGCGTTGTAGCGGATGAAGCTCTCGAACGGCGCGCCGACGTAGCCCATTTCCATCGGGAAATCGAGCAGGCGCAGAAAGGTCTTGTTCCAGGCCACGAAGCGCAGGTCGCGGTCGATCAGCGTGAAACCCTGGTCGATCAGGTCGAGCGCTGCCTGCAGTGACTCATAGCGTTTGTAGCGGTCATCGGACAACCTGGCGACGGGCACGATCACAGGCGGCTCGATGGCGTTGCAGGGGTGCGCATGCAGCGCAGTTTAGAAGCCGCCCGACATCGGTGGGCCGGCTGCAAACATTCGTCACATTGGCTTGCGGCTGTTGAAAAGGTCGTCGCTCATCCTTCGTCCCGGATTGCCGCTGGCCCCACCCGGCAGGCCACCGACCACGCGGAGACACCCCCTGATGCAGACCCACCCCTACCAGACCGGCCTGGACAAGAACGAGGCCAATTTCGTGGCCCTGTCGCCGCTCAGCTTCATCGAGCGCTCGGCCAGCGTCTATCCGGATCGGCTGGCGGTGATCTACGGCGCCCGCCGCCAGACCTGGCGCGACACCTATGCGCGCTGCCGGCGCCTGGCCAGTGGCTTGCAACAGCGCGGCATCGGCCCGGGCGACACGGTGGCGGTGATGCTGCCCAATGTGCCGGCGATGTTCGAGGCGCACTTTGCGGTGCCGATGACCGGCGCCGTGCTGAACACCCTCAACACCCGGCTGGACGCCGAGGCCATCGCCTTCATGCTGCAGCACGGCGAGGCCAAGGTCTTGCTGACCGACCGCGAGTTTGCCGGCGTGGTCGAGCAGGCCCTGGCGCTGCTGGGTGCCACGCCTGGCCTGCCGCGGCCCTTTGTCATCGAGGTCGAGGACGACGCCGCGCCGGCCGGCAAATCGCTGGGTGACATGAGCTACGAGACCTTTCTGGCCCATGGTAATGCGGCCTTCGTCTGGCAAGGGCCGGCCGACGAGTGGGACGCCATCGCGCTGAACTACACCTCGGGCACCACCGGCAACCCCAAGGGCGTGGTCACCCATCACCGCGGCGCCTACCTGAATGCGGTCTCCAATGTCGTCACCTGGGAGATGCCGCGCCACGCGGTGTATCTGTGG
>JANNCZ010000606.1:0-4678 GCA_031387185.1 Burkholderiales bacterium | reverse complement strand
ATCCTGGCCTGGCACGAGATGGTCAAGGACCGCATCGCCGGACGCGACCTCAACGGCGTCTATTGCACGCTGTGCGGTTCGATGATCCTGTACGACCCTACTGTCAACGGCGTACACCACGAGCTTGGTACCAGCGGCTTTTTGTACCGCTCCAACAAGCTGATGTACGACCATGCCACCAAGTCGATGTGGTCTACGCTGACCGGCACGCCGGTGGTCGGCGCTCTGGTTGGCCGGGGCATTGAACTCAAGCCGCTGTATGTGGTAACCACGACCTGGAAGGAGTGGAAGCAGCGCCACCCGAAGACCGTGGTGCTGTCGCTCGACACCGGTCATCAGCGCGACTACAGCGAGGGCGCGGCCTACCGTGACTATTTCTCCAGCGACAAGCTGATGTTCAACGTACCCAAACTCGATACGCGTCTCGCCAACAAGGCCGAAGTGCTGGCCCTGCGGTTTGACGGCGCGCGCGGCGAAACCCTGGCGATTGCTACTGCGCTTTTGCAAAGCCGCCGCGTCTATCACGACCGCATCGGTGCCCAAACCTTCGTAGTGCTGACCGATGCCAGCGGGGCGAACCGGGTGTATGAAGCACGCGGCCACCAATTCGCGGCATGGAGCGGCAACGAGGAAGTGAAAGACGCGCGCGGGCAGGTCTGGAAAGTGCGCGAAGACCGGCTGGCGGGGCCAGACGGGCAAAGCTTGTCGCGCCTGCCGGCGCATCGCGCGTTTTGGTTCGGGTGGTACGCGGCTTATCCGGAGACGCGGCTGGTGCAGTGAGGCCGGTGCGCGGCTGCCCCAGCCAACGCGGTTCCACCGTGCGGCTGAAACCGTTGGTAGTCAATGCTTCTGGCTGACATCCTCGTTTTTGTTGAGGTACCGCTTGCCATCAACCACCGCCCACTGGCCCGGATCGGAAGACACCTTTTTCCCGAATGCGGCGGCAAACGCGCAATACCCGCCGTATTTCGGCGCATATTTGTTGGGATCAGATTTGAACAGCGCCAAATTCCCGGCGCTGGCAAACCGGTAGGTTGCGCCATTGTGTTGTTCGCTGAACTGCGTGTCACCCGCGACTGGCTTATTCATCGTGAAATAAGCGACGACGTCAGCGCCACCCGCAGCAACGCCTGCTGCATCGACAAATGTGGATTTTTGCGCAAAGGCGAGCGGGGTGCCCGATTAAACCTGACCCTGAGCGTACACGATACGGTCATGATTGCAGATGCGGCTCACGCATGATGAGCCTGAGGCGCATGCGGCACGCGCATGCGGCACGCGCTTGCGAATCGCGCCGTGATCGGGTCCGCAGACCGGTCGCGACCGCAATCGGAGGGTCATCCAGACCGGCTGACAGCGCGTATCACACAGGTGCGGACGGCGGGTGCCGCCGTGCAGTTTCATACCCTACCCAGACGAGGCACATCATGCGCGACTTCCTGCCCTTGCCGATGCGGTGTTGGCTGCTCTGCGGGCTGTTTTTTTGCGCTACTGCCGGCCAGGCGCAAACGACCGTACCGTCGCCGCCCCTGTCACCCAACCTGTCACCCAACCTGTCACCCAACAGCGGCCCGTGGCGCACCATCAGTCAGGGGAGCGACAGCAAGCTGATGCTGGAAGGTCATGACGCCGTCGCCTACTTCACCCAAAACGACGCCGTCAAGGGCGACCCAGCGATCAGGCTCGAATACAAGGGCGTGATCTGGCGCTTCGCCAGCGAAGCCAATCGCGCAGCCTTCGAGAAGTCACCCGAGCAATACATGCCGCAGTTTGGCGGCTATTGCGCCAACGGCATCAACTATGCGATCCCCGGCGGTGGCGGTGGCGGCCCGAATACCTGGCGCATTTATCGCGGCAAGCTGTATGTGTTTGGCGGGCAGAGCGCACGTGACCATTTCGAAATCGAAACCGGGGTCAATATCGCGCTGGCGCACAAATACTGGAACGAGTCGCTCGCCGGCGGCGATGCCCGGCAACTGCGTGCCAGATTCATGAGCGAGCGGGTGCCGCATTACAAGACCGATCGCGCGTTGAACGAGGAATACGCCGCCAGGCTGGCCGCAAAAACCCTGCCGGTGATGCCCGGCATGCCGCAAGTGGTGCCTGCACGCTGACTGCCGGGCGTCCGGCGAAAATGGCCACCATCGGCTCCTGGAGCCATTCTCAGGCCGATTGTCGGGTGCGTTCAGCGGCCAGAAACAGCGCCCACGCAGCGATCAGCAAGGCGCCGTCCTCGACCAGCGACAACGGCGTCAACGGCCGCGGCCAGTACACGCCGAAGCAGCCGCAGTTGGTCAATTGCAGGCCGCGTGCCAACGCGAGGGCAATCCATCCAAAGTAAACGCAGTGCAATAGCGTGACACCGAGCGCTGCGCTGCGCAGTTGGCGCCCCGACATGAGCCAGAGCGCAAACCCGGCTTCGCAGAACGCCAGCGCCCAGGCCGCAACCGCCACCCAGACGCCGGGTAGCACACGATAACTGGCGACCACATCGGTGAACCCATGCATGTCAGTCAGTTTGCCCAGCGCGCCCGCCAGCAACAGTACCGCGAAGCACCAGCGCAGGCCCTGCCCATAGCCCGAAAGACGCCTGCTCAAGGCTGCGTCAGCGCGGCGGCTGGCGGTTGATGGTCCAGTCATAAGGCGTGAAGCTGACCGCGTAATCGTCCGGCACGGCGCGCCCGGACTGCCGCGCCGCGTAGTGCGCGAGCGACGGCGCGCGCGCGAGAAAATCTTCTGGATAGAACTGGAGAATCGCAGAGAGGCGCACCAACCTTGCCTGGTCATCGACGGAAAAGTTGCGCGCCTCGCCAAAGAACAACTGCGTCTCGCGCGCCAGTTGCTGCTCCAGATTCGCTGCTGAAAAGGGTTCGCGCGGCAGACGCGGGCAACTCACCGCCATGCAGTTGAGCGCGAAGTGAATCCGTTCTTCGCCCAGCTGCCGGATCACCTTGTTTTCATAGTCGTAGAGCGATATGTCCTGCCCACCCACGCGCAGGGTGCGGCGGTAGAAAAAATCATAACGCGCGCCAAAGGTCGAGAGCGCCTGCGGCACGCCGGCTTCAATCACGTTGTACATGGCGAGCGCGTTGTAGGCGTTGAGGTGGTAGGCCAACACGGCAGCGCGGCCGGCAAACAGTTGCGGCTGGTTGTTGGGGCCGGTCGCATAGATCCACGCGACAAAGCGGTCGAGATCGGCGCGATCACGCGCCAACCCGGCAAAATCGACACGACCCTCACCGTCAACATGACGCGTCAACACACGCGCCCAGGATTCGCCAATAGGGTAGTTGGGCTCGGTACCTGACTGTGGCGCACGCACGGCGGTCGCGCAGCCACCGAGCAGCGCCAGAGCGGCTCCCAGCACCAACATGCGCCACGTGCGCAAGCTCATGCCGCAACTGCCTGCTTGGCGGCACGCGCCGCATCCAACTCCACCTTGGCGCGGCCACGCGCCGTCTTGCGGCTGTGCGCCACGCTCTGTGGTGCCGGCATGGCACCTTCGAACGCACCGCTTACCGGGCTCCAGAAACGCATCTTTTCTCCCACGCCAAGGGCCAGTGGTTTGAGCAAGTAGTCATCACGCTTGGCATTGTGCACACACATAGACAAGGGGCCGTCACCTGTGGCCACCATGAAGGCGCAAGCATCGACGCGCTCCTGCTCCAAATTGCAGGCGTCCATGAAGTTATGAACGAAGAACGACAGCTTGCGCACCTGGCCCTTCGAACGTAACAGATCGCCCTTCATGCGCCACAGGATTGCGGCAAGCCAGCGCGCACCGGGCCACAGCACCCCCGGGTGGCGCAGCGTCCAGCGCATCAAGGCATGAAGCGTGCGCAACGGATGGGCACGGTCAAACTGAAGACTGGTGAGCGCCGGGGCAACGCTTTGCACGAAGGCGGGTTGCGCAAACAAATCATGCGCCTGACCGGCTGCGACCAGCGCGAGGGCATAGCGGTTACAAGCGCTATGGCCGGTGCTGAGGGCGTCGAAATTGAGCGGCGTGCGCGCACCCGTGCAGATTTGCCCCACCACCGATGCCGTGCTGATTTCAAACCCGCGCGCTGCCAGCACGCCACGCCCTGAGTCGGCCTGAAGCTGGAACGAGGCAAATTTCACAACATCACTGTGTTCGACAAAAAACGCGGCGATCTGCGGCACATCATGAAAATTGCCATCAAACACGGTCGTGTTGAAGATCACCGCCAGCGGCAAGCCGCGCACGCGCTCGATGTACTCACGGCGGATCGCATTGAGTTCAAGCTCGGAAGCATAGCCTTTGCGCTCCTGCGTCATATCGACGTGAAACGCCACATCCACCAGCCCGGCGTGGGCCAACTCGGCGAGCAAGTCGCGCGTGGCGAGGATGCCATTGGTAAACAGTGCCGGGCGCATGCCCTTGTCGCGCACGCGCTGCACGATGGCGACGAGTTCGTCGCGCCGCCGCAAGGTCGGGTCACCACCGGTGACCTGGACATCGGTATGCGCGCCGTAGTGCGCCGCGATCATGTCAATGCGGCGGAACACTTCTTCGAGCGGAATGTCCTTGAGCGCTTCGGAGCTTTCCGACAAATAGCATAGCGTGCAGTCCAGGTTGCAACGCTGCGTGATCTCCAGCGCGACGCAGCCGATCGCCCAGCGCTGGCCCATTTGCTGGCCCGGCTGCCATTGCCCG
>JANNCZ010000552.1:0-1855 GCA_031387185.1 Burkholderiales bacterium | reverse complement strand
CGAATTCGCCCAGGCCTACGTGATCGCCCACGAAGTCGGGCATCACATACAGAATGTCACCGGCATCTCGTCCAAGGTTGATACTGCGCGCCGCCGCGCTTCGGAGCGCGAAGGCAACGCGTTGTCCGTGCGGCTTGAGCTGCAGGCAGATTGTTTCGCCGGCGTGTGGGGCTTTCATGCCGACAAGGCGCGCCACATCTTGGAGAATGGCGATATCGAGAAGGCGCTCAATGCCGCGCAGCAAATCGGCGACGACGCCCTGCAAAAAGGCGCAGGCCGCGCGGTGATGCCGGAGAGTTTCACCCACGGCTCATCCGCGCAGCGGGTGCGCTGGTTCAAGCGCGGTATCGAGAGCGGTGACCTGCAGCAGTGCGATACGTTTAGCGCGCGCCAGTTGTAGCGCGCCTTCGCAGCCTGCCTTGGCTGCGGTGACCAGCGGCTCTCCAACACACACCGCGCGGTACTTCAAGCCTTCTTCTTTTTTGCCGCTTCTTTGGCTGGCGCTGCCTTCGCTGCGGTGCCTGCCTTGCCAAATAACTGATCCAGGTTGTCCTTGATGTGGCCTTCCATTTTGCCGGCGAAGGCCGAGAGCAGGAAGCCGAGCTTCACATCAATGGTGATGCTGCTCTTGGTCAGGGCCAGCGTACCCGCGACGCCGCTGCGCTGAAAGTGCAGCGTGTCGCCTTCCCACTTGGACTCCAGATCGAATTTTTCATTCAGCCGTTTGGCGAAGTCTTCCGCAGCGTCGCGTGCCTTTTTGAGCGGCATGTTGTGCGCACGCTCGATGTGAATGCCGGCCATATGGGGTCTCCTCGGTTGATCGATATGCCGCGTGATTCGTTGCGCGCGCCTTTACTGTGCTTCCAGTCCGCGCCGATATTGAATCGCTTCGGCAATATGCGTCGCGCTGATCGCAACGCTCCCGGCCAGATCGGCAATGGTACGCGCCACTTTCAGCACGCGATGATAAGCGCGGGCCGATAGATTGAGGCGGCTGATGGCTTGGCGCAGCAACTTTTCACCCGCCTCATCGGGCTTGCACCATTGCTCGATTTCCTGCGGGCCCAGCAAGTTGTTTGGCTTGCTCTGGCGCTGTGCTTGCGCGTCCGCCGCCGCCACCACGCGTGTGCGCACAACGGCGCTCGGTTCGCCCGCTGCAGCGCTGGTGAGTTCGGTCTCATTCAAGGACGGCACGTCGATTTGCAAGTCGATGCGGTCGAGCAACGGCCCGGAAATCCTGGAGCGATAACGCGCCACTTGATCGGGGTTGCAGCGGCATTTGCCCGACGCGTGGCCCAGATAGCCGCAGGGGCAGGGGTTCATCGCGGCCACCAGTTGAAAGCGCGCCGGGAAATCCGCTTGACGCGCCGCGCGGGAAATCGTCACGCGGCCCGACTCCAGCGGCTCGCGCAATACTTCGAGCACGCGGCGGTCGAATTCGGGCAACTCATCGAGAAACAGCACACCGTGATGCGCGAGCGAAATCTCGCCGGGGCGCGGCACTGCGCCACCGCCCACGAGTGCCACGCTCGATGCCGTGTGATGCGGTGCGCGCACCACACGCCGGCCCCAGGCGTCAGGACGAAACGCGCCGGTGAGACTCAATACCGCTGCCGACTCCAGTGCTTCGCCGTCGGTCATCGGCGGCAGGATGCCGGGCAAACGTGCGGCGAGCATTGACTTGCCGGTGCCGGGTGGCCCCATCATCAAAATCGAATGGCGGCCTGCGGCGGCCACTTCGAGTGCGCGTTTGGCTTGTGCCTGGCCCTTCACGTCGGCGAAATCTTCGTAGAGTGCCTCGGCGTGCGGTACGTGGGTGCGCTGATAGCGGGTCAAGCCCTCGCCGAACTCTCCG
>JANNCZ010000537.1:0-1704 GCA_031387185.1 Burkholderiales bacterium | reverse complement strand
CCCGATCTGTTCGGCTTCGGCAAGAGTGACAAACCAGTCGATGACGCGCGCTACACCTACGATTTTCATCGTGGCATGCTGCGCAACTTGATTGAGCGTCTCGATCTGCGCAACATCGTTCTGGTAGTGCAGGACTGGGGTGGTCTGCTTGGGCTCACACTGCCGATGGACATGCCTGAGCGGTTCAGTGGCCTGCTGATCATGAATACCGCGTTTGCCACCGGCGACGTGCCGTTGGGGCAGGGCTTTCTAGACTGGCGCGCGTTTAACAACAAAAACCCGGACATGGCGGTGGGCAAATTGCTCGGGCGCGCGTGTCCCCATTTATCGCCCCAAGAAGCCGCCGCGTATGACGCGCCGTATCCCGATGCGTCGTTCAAGGCAGGGGTGCGGCGCTTTCCCAATCTGGTGCCGGATCATCCTGATGCCGGCGGCGCTGCGCTGTCGCGCCGCGCGCGCGCGTGGTTTCAGACCCACTGGCAAGGCAAGACCTTCATGGCTATCGGCATGAAAGACCCGGTGCTTGGGCCGCCAGTCATGGCCAATGTGCGCAAGCTGATTCGCAATTGCCCGCCGCCATTTGAAGTGGCGGAGGGCGGACATTTCTTGCAGGAATGGGGCGAGCCGGTGGCGCGTGAAGCGCTGAAGGCGCTGTGAACATGGCGACACGCAACAACGATGTTGACGGTGGCAGTAGCGACGGCCAAGGCAACCCAAGTCACCCAACCGGGCGCAAGCGGCCTGTACCCCGCTTGCGCCGCAAACGTCCCGGCATCGGTTTCATTGCGCCATCCGGGCAGGTGCTCGACCCCGCAGCGCTGGAACGCGCCGTCGCATACTTCAAGGCGCGTGACTTTCGCGTATTCTGCCCTGCAGCGGTGAGCCGCACCCACCAACGGTTTTCGGGCAATGACAGTGTCCGACTCGCAGCCCTGCACACCATGCTCGCGCGCGATGATGTGGATCTGGTGATGGCCGTGCGTGGTGGCTATGGTGTGTCGCGCTTGCTGGATCGCATCGATTACGACTTAGTCGCAAGATCAGGAAAGATTCTCGCCGGGCATAGCGACATCACCGCGCTGACGGCAGCGGCGCATGCGCAGGTCAAGGCCATCGGCTATTGCGGGCCGACCGCCTGCTACGACTTCGGTGCCGAGGCCGTGAGCGCCTTTACCGAACGGCATTTCTTCGGTGTGCTGCATCAGGCGCAGCACCGCATCGAAGTGACCACGCCCAATCCACAAGCCTGTCAGGCGCGTGGGCACATCTGGGGCGGCAACCTTGCGATGATTGCGCACCTCGTTGGTACGCCCTACCTGCCGCGCATCAACAACGGCATCTTGTTTGTTGAAGACATCAGCGAGCATCCCTACCGGATCGAACGCATGCTCTATCAGCTGCATCACGCTGGCGTACTGCAACGTCAGCGTGCGCTGGTGCTCGGTGACTTCTCAGGCTATCGATTGCAAGCCAATGACAACGGCTACGACCTTGACGCGATGGTCGATCATCTGCGTGCGCGCTTCAGCCTGCCCATAGTCACTGGCTTGCCGTTCGGACACTGCCGCGACATAGTCACCATTCCGTTTGGCGCACGCGCGCTGCTGGATGTGACACGCAGCGGGTTTTCGCTGTCGCTGTCGGGCTATCCGCATCTCGAAGCTTGAGTGCCCGTGCGCAGCGCGCCGCCGGCTGGATGCACAG
>JANNCZ010000522.1:0-2028 GCA_031387185.1 Burkholderiales bacterium | reverse complement strand
GACGCGCCTGCCCGGCAGCTATCACGGTTCCGGTTGCACACTTGCCTCGGCCATCGCCGCGCTGATCGCGAATGGCGAAACCATACCCGACGCCGTGCGCGCCGCGCAGGAATACACCTGGCACGCGCTCAAGGCCGGCTTTCGGCCCGGCATGGGGCAGTTCATTCCTGACCGTTTTTTCTGGGCGCGGCAGAATCCGGACGATGCCCCATCACCTTAGCGCCCACCCGCCACCACCGGTCGCACCACCTTGATGAACGCCCCCTCTAAAACCCACCTTAAAAACCACGATCCCGCGCAATTCATCTGTGGCCTCTATGCGATCACGCCGGCAATGGACGACAGCGTCGACGGCGACAGCTTCGACGGCGACAGCCGCGACGGCACCACGCGCTTGCTGGTGAACGTGCGCGCGGCCATCGAAGGTGGCGCACGCATCGTGCAATACCGCAACAAGACCGCGGGCCACGCCAAACGGCTTGAACACGCGATTGGTCTGGCAGCAGTGTGCGAAAAATTCGGCGCGCTCTTCATCGTCAACGACGACGTCGAGCTCGCCCTCGATGTCGAGGCCGATGGCGTGCACCTGGGCAAGTCTGACGGGGCCATTGCCAAGGCGCGCAAGCGCATGGGGCCAAAGCGATTGCTGGGCGCGTCCTGCTACGACGACCTCGCGCTCGCCAGCGCTGCACGCGAAGCCGGGGCCGACCACATCGCTTTCGGCAGCATGTTCGCCTCAACCACCAAACCCGGCGCCGTGCGCGCGCCGTTCTCGCTGTTTGCCGCCGCCAATTCGCTCGGCCTGCCGATGGTCGCCATTGGCGGTATCACGCGCGACAATGCCGCCCAGGTGATTGGCGCGGGTGCGCACGCCGTAGCCGTCGTCTCCGATCTGTTTGACCCATCCGATGCTGCGGGCATTCGTGCGCGCGCGGCCCAATTCACCGTCCTGTTCAATTCCACATCAAGATGAATCACACCAACGACTCCCTCTTCGCCCGCGCCCAAGCCATCATCCCCGGCGGCGTCAACTCTCCCGTGCGCGCGTTTCGCTCGGTCGGCGGCACGCCGCGCTTCATCACACGCGGCGAAGGCCCGTATCTATGGGACGCCGAAGGCAAGCGCTATATCGATTACGTCGGCTCGTGGGGGCCGATGATCCTCGGTCACGCGCATCCCGCTGTGGTCAAAGCGGTGCAGGATGCCGCCACGCACGGCCTGTCGTTCGGCATGCCGACCGAAGGCGAGCTCATCATCGCCGAAGAGGTGACCCGCCTGGTGCCGTCGATGCAGCGCATCCGCTTTGTCAGCTCCGGCACTGAAGCCGCGATGACGGCGATCCGTCTCGCACGCGGCGCGACCGGCCGCGCGAAGATCATCAAATTTGAAGGCTGCTATCACGGCCACGCCGACTCGCTGCTGGTCAAGGCCGGCTCCGGCCTGCTGACCAATGGCTACCCCAGCTCAGCCGGCGTGCCGCCCGAAATTGCCCAGCACACGCTGGTACTCGACTTCAACGACACGCAGCAGTTGCACGACGCCTTCAAGCAATACGGTGACAAAATAGCCGGCGTGATCGTCGAGCCAGTGGCCGGCAACATGAACCTGGTGCCCGGCTCGCAAGAATTTTTGAACGCCATGAGTGCGCTCTGCACACAGCACGGCGCCATGTGCATCTTCGACGAAGTGATGACCGGCTTTCGCGTGGCGCTGCACGGCGCGCAATCGCTCTACAACATCGTGCCCGACATCACCGTGTTGGGCAAAGTGATTGGCGGCGGCATGCCGGTTGCGGCACTCGGCGGGCGGCGCGACGTGATGGAGCACCTGTCACCGCTCGGCGGCGTGTATCAGGCCGGCACCTTGTCGGGCAACCCAGTATCGGTAGCGGCGGGCCTCGCCACGCTCGCCGAGATTCAGAAGCCGGACTTTTACGAAGACTTAAGCGCGCGCACCACGTCATTCGTAGACGGTATCAACGCCGCTGCGCGCCGCACCGGCCAAGGCTTTTCAGCCGCCAGCGTCGGT
>JANNCZ010000512.1:0-4619 GCA_031387185.1 Burkholderiales bacterium | reverse complement strand
GCCATTTTTCCTGCGCGGTGGCCACGGTCTCCCTCACCACATCAAGTATGAATTTCGGTGGCGCTACCATGCGCCGGGCGAGGCGGTCGAAGTGGGTTTCGTTGATCGCTTCGAAGCGCTTTTCTCCGCCGAGATTGAGGGCGAGGCTGTCGTTTGAGACGTAGTGAATCGTCGATACCAGGTCGTAGGCCGGCGCCAATTGGGGCGTGATGCCGTCGCGGTAGATCACCGACCAGTTTTTGAGGTGGGCGTCACCGTTGCCGATCAGCAGGTTGACCGCCAGCCGCCGGACGAACTCGGCGATTTGTTCGAAGCGGTTGGGGAACAGATCGAAGATCAATCTGCCGATGGTGTCGTAATTGGCGGCTTTGTATTCTTCGCTGGCGTATACGTTGAACACTTGCGCAAAGTCTTCGGCGTGAACGCGGCCCATCGCTGTGGGTGCGTTGCGGTCATAGCGTTTGATGGCGTAGGCCCAGGGTTCCTGGCCCGGACGCCGGTTTCGCGTGGCTGCCCCGGCTGTTCCGGCAAGCCCGGCCAAGCCACCCCCGCCGCCAAAGCCTCCCAGGCTTCCCAAGTCAATGTCTTCGAGCTTCACCAGTTTGACTTCGGGTACATCGACGCCTGCGGCAGCGGCGAGCAGCATCATCGTGTATTCGTTTGCGGGTACGTTCGAGTGGATCGGGTGCGGTGGTTTCACGATCCATTCATCGCCGCCCGCGACGAGGCTAAACCGTCCGCCGCGCTCGATCATCGAGAACTTGAGTTGCGTTCCCCCCAGCGAGAATTTGACCGGCAGGGAGCCGGGGGCGGTTTGCGCCGCATCCGGTGAATCGTCAATCGCCGTTTTGCGCGGCTGGTCCGCTTCGAGCGCGCGCACCGCGCCGGGCAAGCTTGCGCCCAGCGCCATCAGCAGGTCGAATTCATGGTCGTGGTGGATCTTCAGGTGCTTGACCATGGTTTCGCGCAGCACGCCCTCTGGCAGCAGATTGCTCAGAAATGGCGGCAGCTTCATCCGGCTTGAATAGACTTCGCGCAGCCGCCGTTCGGTGGCGTCTTCATCGTGAGGTGCGTTGAATGACAGGCTCAGCACTGGCCGGCGCGGCCCCAGGTTGATGTAGCTGTCATCGAAGGCGAACAGATTCTTCCCGTCCCGAAAGCCGGTGAGATGGCCGGCCGGCACGTCGCCCAGCAGTATCTTGAGTACGCGGATGTCAGCCATTCGATGGCGCCTCGTTGTCCTTCCCGCCGTCATTCACTTGATAGCGGTCAAGCAGAGAAGGCGGCGGCGGGGTGATCTGTGGAGCGGGCTGTGAGGCAAGCGGTGAGATGCGCAGGGTTGCCTTCGACACACGTTCCGTCTTGAGAAGCGCGGTCACTTTTGCGGCGGCTTCGCGCGGAACCGGCACCAGAGTCAGATCGAGCGCCAGGCTCAGCTTCTGCAGCGTGGAGAGCGTGACATCGCCGCCGCGCTCAAAGAGTGACACTTGCCGCTGTTGCACCCCCGCGCGGCGCGCCACTTCGCTCTGCGGCAGGCCCAAGGCCAGACGCCTTTCCCGAAAGCTGTTGTGCATGCGTGCGTCCTTCTTTGAGATCGCCTTATAGATGATTAGCTCGTTGATAGATCGTGTTATATACCTATAAATACATAGTATTTAATTATTACGTATAATAATACATCAAATTGCTTTTGCCAAGAATTTGCGAAGAGCGGGTTGATGTGCGGCAACCTAAGGCGCGCCAAAGCACGCCAGGCAGCGCCGCCCGGCTTTACACTCCGTTTCCGCAGCCGCTCCCTGAAACTATCCATCAATGCCCCAAGAAAACCGCATCAAACCCAAGCGCGCCATCGTCGCTGCCGTGCAGCTACCAAACGTAAGCGACGCTGAACTCGTTTCATCGCTGGACGAGTTGCGTGAGCTGGCTGCAACCCTAGGCTACGAGGTCACCGGCACCTTTACCCAAAAGCGTGCGAGCTTTGATGCGGCGGCCTACTTCGGCGCTGGTAAGCGCGACGAGTTGCGCGCGTTTGTGCAGGGCGATGCGAGCACCGCAGAGCCGGGCGCAACAGACGATGACGCCCCACCACGCCGCGCGTTGGCAGCGGACAAGAAAATAGCGCGGCATGGTGCCGTCGCGGCGCGCGAGGCGGCCAAGGCGCAGGAGGCGAGCGCATCTTCAGAGAGCCGTGAACGGCTCGCTGATGTCATTCTGGTGGATCACGAAATCTCGCCTTCGCAAGCGCGCAATCTGGAAAACGCCGCCGGCTGCGAAGTGCTCGACCGCACCATGGTGATTCTCGAAATCTTTCACCGTCACGCGCGCTCCAACGCCGCGCGCGCGCAGGTGGAGATTGCGCGTTTGCGTTACCTCGCGCCCCGTCTGCGTGAGGCGGCCAAGCTGGCCGGGCCGCAGGGGCGGCAGCGCAGCGGCGTTGGCGGCCGCGGTGCCGGCGAAGGCGCGGGCGAATCCGACCGTGCCAAGATCCGCGACCGCATCGCCGAGTTGAAGCAGGAGATCATCGCCCTCGATCTGGAGCGTCAGACCCAGCGTGCGCGCCGGCAGCAGAGCCAGGGCCTCGCGCGCGTGGCCTTGATTGGCTACACCAACGCTGGCAAGTCCACCTTGATGCACGCGCTTACCGGCAGCGACGTGTTGGTGGCAAACAAACTGTTCGCCACGCTTGATACCACCGTGCGTGCGCTGGTGCCCGAAGGCGTACCGCGCGTGCTGGTGAGCGACACCGTCGGTTTCATCAAGAATCTGCCCCATGATCTCGTGGCCTCGTTCAAGTCCACCCTCGAAGAAGCCACCGAGGCATCGCTGCTGCTGCACGTGATCGACGCGAGTGATCCGGGATTTGAGCGGCAGATGGAAGTGACCGAAACCGTGCTCGGCGAAATTGAAGCGGGCAAGGTGCCGCGCATTCGCGTTTTCAACAAGATCGACCAGGTGGGCAATGCGGCTGCGCAAAAGCGGCACGCCGCCGCGCTCCGCGCGCGCTACCCCAAGTGCATCGTGATGAGCGCAGTCGTGCCGGCCGATATGGCGAAACTGCAAAAAACCGTGCGTGCCTTTTTTCAGCGGCGCATGGTCAAGGCCGAGTTGTTTCTGCCCTGGTCAGCGCAGCAGTTGCGCGGCGAACTGTTTGCCCAGTGCGAGGTGCTCGAAGAGCGCGCCGAGGCAGAGGGCGCGTTTTTCAGCGTGCGCGGTGAGCGCGCTGCGATTGAGCGATTGCGTGAAATGTCCGAGGCGGCACATGACAAAACGTCACGGTAAGTTGGCTCGCTGGTTGTCCTCTGGCCTGTGGCCGGCGGGCTTCTTGTTGACAGCCACGCTGTCCGCCACCGCCCACGCACAAGACGCGTGGCCCGCGCGCGCGATCCGCCTCATCATTGGTTTTCCGCCCGGCGGCGCGATGGACTCGCTGGCGCGCGCCATGTCCACGCCGATGAGCAAGGCGCTCGGTCAATCGGTGATTGTGGAAAACCGCCCCGGCGCTGCGCAAGTGCTCGCCGCCGAACTGGTTGCCAAGGCCGAGCCGGATGGCTACAGCATCGGCCTTGTCGACTCCGGCCCGCTCACCATCTCGCCGCACTTCAAGGCGGTGCCCTTCGATGTGAATAAGTCATTCACACCCGTCGGCAGCGTTGCCACCTTGCCGCTGATCCTCGTCGCCTCCAACGCGAGCGGTCTCATCAACTTGCAGGACGTGATCCGCGCGGCGCAAGCCAAACCGGGCATGCTCAGCTATGCCAGTGTCGGTGCCGGCAGCATGCACAACCTCGCAGGCGAATATTTGAAGAGCGTGCTCAAGCTCGACATCCTGCACGTGCCGTATCGCGGTGCCGCTCTGGCCGCGCCCGACGTGATTGCGGGCCGCGTGCCCTTGATGTTTGCCGGCCTCGCCAGCGGCGCGGGCTGGGTCAGGGACAAGCGCCTCGTCGCCATCGGCGTTACTTCACCCAAGCGCTCCGCTGCAATGCCTCATGTGCCAACGCTCGCCGAGCAGGGTGTGCCCGGTTTCGATTCGCAAGGCTGGGTCGGCCTGTTTGGCCCGGCGGGCATGTCCCCTGCGATCACTGCCAAACTCAACGCCGCGCTGCGCGACGCCCTCAAGGACGCGGCGCTGATTGGGCAAGAAGTGGTGCGCGGTGGCAACGAAATGCTCAGCGGCAGCGTGGCCGAACTGAACGCGCTGATCGCCAGCGACGATGTACGCTGGGGCAGGCTCATCAAGGCGCAGGGGATCCGGCCGGAGTGAAGCCCGCATCAATCTTCGATCAACGATCCCTACTCTTCGCAGCGCCAAACCAGTTTGATCTGTGGCATGCTTGCGGCTACCTGTTCTGCACGGAGCAATCATGTCAACACCTGTCCAAGATCTCGAGATGCAAGTGCTCGATTTGCCGCCCGATGACCGGGCACACCTGTTGGAAAAGCTGATTGCCAGTTTCGAACCGAAGTCCAAAGCACAGGAGGCATGGCTACAACTTGCTCTGAGTCGCCAAGCTGACGTGCATTCGGGCAAGGTAAAGATGGTGCCGGGAGATCAAGCGCTTGAGCGCGTCCGCGCCAGAATTGCGTGAGCCACTGGCTGCACCCGGACGCTGAGGTTG
>JANNCZ010000539.1:0-2381 GCA_031387185.1 Burkholderiales bacterium | reverse complement strand
CGCGCGGCGATCACTTCTGCGCGCGGGCGGCCCTGGGCGACGCGTGATTCAATCGCCATCGGTGTGTTCATCAAGCCCGGCAAAATCGCGTTGACGCGGATGCCGTGCGGGGCGTTGGCGGCGGCGACGTTTTCGGTCATCGCCACTACCGTGGCTTTCATCGATTTGTAGCCGAGCAGCGGGTAGGCCTGCGCTGCCGCGAGCGAAGAGATATTGACGATGGAGCCGCTGCGCTGTGCGCGCATGGTGGGCAGGGCGTGCTTGATTGCGAACCATGCGCTTTTGACGTTGACGGCGAAGCTGCGGTCATAGGCTTCCTCGGTGAGCACGTCGGCAGTGGCGTCGCCCAGGGCGATGCTGGCGCCGATGTTGTTGTGCACGATGTCGAGGCGGCCATGCGCTTTGACCACCGATTCAATCACGCCGCGCACCGCGTCTTCGCTGGTGGCGTCGGCCTGCATTGCGGTGGCGCCCATGTAAACATCGGAGGCTGCGTTCTCCTTGGCGGCGGCCTGAATCATCTGCACGGTTTCTTCGGCGAGCTTGAAATCGCGATCCACCACCGTGACATGCGCGCCTTCACGCGCCAGCACCATGGCAGTGGCGCGGCCATTGCCGATGGTTTGTCCCGGTGTTTGCCCGCCGCCAAAGACGATGGCGATTTTGTTTGCGACGCGTCCTGCCATGAGGTTCTCCTGTGAGGGTTGCGTGCTTGTGCAGCTATGCGAGCGTGAGCAAACGAGCGCGTGATCGATAGGCGGGCCGGGTGCGTTCCGGCGCAGGACGGCGGGCGGACTTGCGCGCGCTCATTCGGCAGCAAACGGAAACTGCGCGAGGAACACCTGATACTCCGGCTCGTTGTCGATCTGCATGGTCGCAAGAAAGCGTACCACCGCGTTGTAAAACGAAATCGTCAGCACCAGGTCGGTCAAGTGTTCCGGATTGAGATGCGCGCTGAGCGTGGCCCAGGTGGCGTCTGTCGCGGCGTGGCTGGCGGTCATCTCGCGCGCGGCGCGCAGCACGGCGCGGGTGATTTCGTCGAGGCCGGAAGGCGCGCCCGCCGTCTCGGCGGCGATGCCGCGCAGGTCTTCGTCCGACACACCGAAATCACGGCCGATCTTGATGTGATGGGTGTATTCGTAGACCGAGCGCGTCATGTAGCCGACCTGAATGATCGCCATTTCGCGCAGGCGCGCGTCGAGCTTGCTGTTCCAGCGGATGTATTCGCCAAGACCGTGAAACGCGCGCGCACCGTTCGGGCTGTGCGTCATCGCGCGGAACAGATTGATCGGGCGCTTGAGCAGATCCTGATTTTCAGGGGCGAGGTCGGCGGGATTGAGGTAGGGGAGGCGGGCCATACTGTTTTCTGGTGTGATTCGGGGCTTGAGGGGAGGTGAATTCTTACGGCAGACCAGCGCCCGGCACATCAACCTGCACAGTCTCGATACGCCCGGCCTTCTTTTCCGCAATGGCCGGGCCGCTGCCCACGTTGGTGATCACGAACAGGGTGCATTTGTCGGCACCGCCGAGCATGCAGGCGAACGAACGGCGCGCGCCGGTGCTGATCTTTTGCGCGACGCGGCCACCTTCAAACACGCGCAGCACCGCATCACCCTGCGGATTGGTGACCCACACCGCACCTTCGGCATCGAGACAAATGCCGTCGGGAAAACAGCCTGGTGTCTCGGCGAATACGCGATGATTGACCAGCATGCCGTCGTCACGAATGTCAAATGCCGACAGCCGGTGCGCGAAGGTCTCGCCGACGATCAGGGTTTTGCCGTCCGGTGTAATCACCATGCCGTTGGGAAACGTCAGGCCCTCGGCAGCGCTGACCGCTTTGCCGTCCGTGCCCACCAGCGCGATGCAGGTGGTCTTCTCCGGTGCGCCGTTGTGACGGTCGTAGCCGAAGTTGCCGACGTAGGCGCGGCCCTGCGCATCGACCACCATGTCGTTGCACGGCCCGCCTGCGAGTGCCGACAAGTCAGCGTAGGGATGCGCGGTATTGCCGTCAAAGCGCAGCACGCGTTTGTCGAGCATCGACACCACCAGCAGGTCGCCGGCCGGCGTCCAGCCCAGGCCGGAGGGGCGTTGCGGCACTTCGAGAATGGTTTTGGCTTTGCCCGCGAGGTCGACCGTCATCACACGGTGCGAATAAAAATCGGAAAACCACAATTTGCCGCCGCGCCAGCGCGGGCCTTCGCCAAAGGTGAGGCCGTCGAGCAGTGTTTCGAGTTTGTTTGCCATCAAGCCGCCTTGCGCACCTGCACCGCATCCCTCAGCAAGCCCGCAGCAATCAGCGCCTGCCGGATGCGCTCAATCTCCGCCGCCGAAATCTTCACCAGCGGTGGCCGCACCACGGCGCGCGGCAATTTGCCGAG
>JANNCZ010000484.1:0-4931 GCA_031387185.1 Burkholderiales bacterium | reverse complement strand
ACCCGCGCGCGTGAAATACGCCATGCGCCCATTGCCATGAACACGGCCAGCACCAGCGGAAACTCTTCCGGCATCATCGACATGCCGAGCGCAATGCCGCTGAGCAAGGCTTGCAGCCAGGAGCCGCGCAGCACGCCGGTGAGCACCACGGCGGCCGCGCCTGCCAATACGCCGATGATGGCGAAGTTGCGTACCAGCCGGCTGATCTGCACCTGCAAATGCGGCTGCGCAGTTTCGATGCGTTCGAGCGCGCGCCCGATGCGGCCTATCTCGCTGCGCACGCCGGTGGCCGATACGCGCGCGGTGCCGGTGCCGCGCACGACCAGGGTACCGGCAAACACTTGATCTGTGGTCTCCCCTCCACTCTGTGTCACCACGCTCGCGCCGCCGGGCTGCGCGCCCGCTGGTCGCACACTGCCCGATTGCGTACTGCCGCGCGGCGCGCTGCCAGCATGCTGCGCCGCCTTGCGCACCGGCACCGATTCACCGGTCAGCAGCGATTCATCAAGCAACAAGTCATGGGACGATTCGAGCAGCGCATCGGCTGCTACCCGGTCGCCCTCAGCCACCACCATCAAGTCGCCACGCACCACCTCGCGCCCGGCAATCACGATGCGCCGGCCATCGCGCATCACCGTGGCGCGCGGGCTGGCGAGATTGCGCAGCGCTTCGAGCACGTGCTCGCTGCGGGTTTCCTGAATGATGGTGATGGCAATCGAGAGACAGGCGAACGCCAACAGCAGCAGCGCCTCAATGCGGTCGCCCAGCAAAAAATACACTGCACCAGCCCCGACCAGCAGGGCCAGCATCGGCTGCTGCAACACTTCGACGAGGATGCGCAGTACCCCGCGCCGGTCTGGCGCGGGCAGCTCGTTGAAGCCGTCTACCTCGAGCCGCCTGGCTGCCTCTGCCGCAGTCAGGCCACTGGCTTCATTGGTCACCGGCGATGCGCAGCACCACGCGGCCTTCAATCTGGCCGGCTTTCAAGCGTCCCAAAATCGCATTAGTGTTGTCGAGCCGGTCTTCGGTATAGGTGCCGTATACCTTGCCTTCAGCCGCAAATTCGAGCGCCTCTTGCAGGTCTTTGCGGGTGCCGACGATCGAGCCGCGCACGGTCTTGGCATTGAGCACCATGTCGGCCCCCACTTTGGTGGCGAGGCTGAGCTTGGCATCGTCAATATCGACTGCGATGACGTGGAACCTCATCGCCTTGGCGTATTGCACCGCATAGTGTCCGAGACCGCCGATCCCCGAAATGGCTACCCAGTCACCATCAGCCGCGTGCAGATCGGTGTGACACACGCCAGAAGCCACCACCTTGACCAGCACTTGCCCGGCGGGTACGGCAGGCACATCGACCTCTTCAATCGTCAAGGGCTGACCGAAAGTATGGACGACGGCGGCTTTCATTTTGGTCATGATTTACTCCTTGGACAAAGCGGGTTGACTCGACGCCGGCATCGTGAGTGCGGCGTGGCACCCTACGGAAAACGCAATCGGCTACAGCCGTGAAAGCGTTGGTAGACAACGGTTTTCTTCCGTCACTCGATGCAGAAGCGCATGCACCAACGGTCTTGAAGGATGACGCAAAGAGGGCGTTCACCGGCACCGGCAACATGTCGCGTCGGCCGAGCATGAAGGCGATAGCACCGGCGCGCAACAACGTGCCCGCCGGTGAATGCCGGTGAGTGCCTATGGGTGCCGGACTAACGGGCCAAACGGCTGATCAGAAAGCCCGCTGCCAGTGCAATCCCAAGCGCCTTCCATGGGTGTGCCGAAATCGCTTGCGCGGTATCGGCAGCCGCTTTTTGCTGAGCAGTCTTGAGGCAACTGCCCTGGGCGCGCAGCCACGCGGTCGCCGGCCCTGCCACATGGGCAACGCTGTTGACCGCGTGGTGGGCACCTTGCGCGACGCGATCTATCGCCGGGTTGACGGTGCTAACTGCCTCGTTGGCGGCACCGGCTACCCGGTCCACTGCTCCATGGATGCTGACTGCAGCCTTGCTCAAGGTGGTGTCAATGATGCCGTTGCCGGGCACAAGAGGCGTGTTGGTGCGTGTTGTGATGTCCATTAGGTTCTCCGGATCAAGTCAGAATTGCTGGCGTAGTCGCAGATTTTCATGATGTAGCACTCTCAAAAAGTGGCTGGTTGCGCGAGCTGGCTGTTGTGCGACGCAATCGGCACGAACATGTCATTTCGCAACCGGGCTGCCGGGCATCCCTGCTCCACCACCCATTCTGCTGTTCGACGTGACGGCTGCAGTGCGCAATTGCTTGGCATTGGCCGTGTCCACTTTGCGCGCGGCTTTGGCATCGGCCATGCAATTGCGCGACTCGGCGCCGGCACCCATGGCGCGGCATTTTCCTGCCGCATCCTTGTAGCTGGCTTTCATGGCTTTCATGGCGTCGTGGTAGGCACTCATGTCGGGCTGGGTTGCCCCCGGGCTCGCGGGTATCTGGGAGAGTGCCGCACCCGAAAGGGTGCCGCCGATCAAGATGGCGGCGATGGTTGTCAGCGAGCGGTTGAAAATTTTCATGATTGGAACCTTTCGGAAGGATGGATTGCCGGACAGTCGTCAATGACGGATGCACTGGCTGCGAATCAACGGTGGCTATGAGGTAACGCACAAAGCAACCGTTCAGTTCAGCGCCTGGCCGCAGAGTCGAGCAATCAGGTCGAGTGCCACCGGTTTTGGCGGCAAATGCAGACTAAGGCAGCCTGCTCTGTTTGTATGTGCGCTGCCGCACGCGCTAGCCAATCCATCGCGGTTTGACGCAGGTCAAGCCACCGCCCGCTGCGGCGCGTAGTCTCAATGCATCGCGGGTTTGACCCAAACCCGCTTTCTAGAGCGGCCATCCTTGATGCAATCCTCCCATCCCATCCACTCAATGTGGGCCGACGCTCTCGATACGCTGGAACGAGCCGGGCGGCTGCAGCGGCAGTTTTTTCAGGTCAGCGAGCCTGACCGCCACGGCCCCACTTGGGAGCCGCCGGCCGATGTGTTCGAGACCGCCGATCACCTCACCATCTGGGTCGCGTTGCCGGATGTGGCCGAGCGCGATGTGACCGTCGCGATCGATGGTGCCGGGCTGATCGTGACGGGTGAGCGCGTGCTGCCGGTATCAGACGGTGTGATGATTCGCCGCCTTGAATTGCCGTTTGGCCGCTTTGTCCGGCGTATCGAGCTGCCACCGGGCCGCTACAGCATTGGCACGCGGGTGCTCGCCGCCGGCTGCCTGCGGCTTCAATTGCGCAAGCTCGGATAGTGCAGGCGGAGCCACTCCATGGACACCCGATCAAACCCCAGCCCGCAGCGCGCCGATGGTGCGCCACCGGAGGTGCCACCGCCCACAGAAGTTCCGCAGGTCACAGCAGCGGACGGCGTGGCGCACACAACGGCAACAGCCCCGCCGCCCTTGCCGGAGGATGTGCTCATCATCGTGCCGATGCGCAATCTGGTGTTGTTCCCCGGGCAGATCGTGCCGGTCGCGGTCGGGCGTGAGCGCTCGGTGGCGGCAGCACAGGCCGCCGCCGCTGCCGGGCGGCAACTCGGCATGCTGCTGCAGCGTGATACCGACGCCACCGATCCGGGCCCAGAACAGTTGCATAGCATGGGCACGGTGGCCAATATCCTGCGCTACATCACGGCACCAGACGGCTCGCACCATGTGGTGTGCCAGGGCGATCACCGCTTCCGCATCGTGCAGTATCTGGAGGGTTATCCGTTTCTGGCAGCACGCGTCGAGCATCTGACCGAAGACGCCAGCGCCCCCATCAGCAAAGAGATCGAAGCGCGCCAATTGCAATTGAAGCTGCGCGTGGCTGAGGTGCTGTCGCTGCTGCCGCACACCCAGGAGGAACTGGCAACAGCGGCGCAAAACATCAGCTCGCCTGCGGTGATGGCCGATTTTGTTACCGGCCTGATGGACCTCAAACCTGAGCAAAAACAGGAGGTGCTCGAAACCCTCGACCTGCAAACGCGCCTTGACAAGGTGTTGGTCTTGCTGGCGCATCAGACCGAGGTGCTGCGCCTGGCGCAGGAAATTGACCAGAAAACTCGCGGCCGGATCGGCGCGCACCAGCGTGAGATGTTGCTGCGCGAGCAACTCAAAACCATCCGCACCCAGTTGGGCGAAGCTGAAAACACCGGTGCCGAGTTCACCGAGCTCGATGAGGCAGTCACCAAAGCGAAGCTGCCGCCTGAAGTGGAAACCCACGCGCGCAAGGAACTCAAACGCCTGCAGCAGATGCCCGAAGGCGCGGCGGAATACTCGATGCTGCGCACCTATCTCGACACCCTGATCGGGTTGCCGTGGTCGGTGGCGACTGAAGACCGAATCGACATTGCCGAGGCACGCCGGATTCTTGACGAGGATCACTACGGCCTGCCCAAGATCAAGCGGCGCATTCTCGAATATCTCGCGGTGCGCAAACTCAACCCGGCCGGCAAGAGCCCGATTCTGTGTTTTGTGGGCCCGCCCGGTGTCGGCAAAACCTCGCTCGGCCAGAGTATCGCCAAGGCCACCGGGCGCAAGTTCGCGCGCGTCAGCCTGGGTGGCGTGCATGACGAAGCCGAAATTCGCGGCCACCGCCGCACTTACATCGGTGCGCTGCCCGGCAACATTCTGCAAACCATCAGCCGCGCCGGTGCCAACAACTGCGTGCTGATGCTGGACGAAATGGACAAGCTCGGCAGCGGCGTGCGTGGTGACCCGTCATCGGCGCTGCTCGAAGTACTCGACCCGGAACAGAACAGCACCTTCCGCGACAACTATCTGGCGCTGCCGTTCGATCTCTCGCATGTGCTGTTCATCGCCACCGCCAATCAGCTCGACACGATTCCCGGCCCGCTGCGTGACCGCATGGAAATCATCACCCTGCCCGGCTACACCCAGGAAGAAAAAGCACAAATCGCGCGGCGCTATCTGGT
>JANNCZ010000448.1:0-2233 GCA_031387185.1 Burkholderiales bacterium | reverse complement strand
GGCGGCGGCCAGGCGGCGCATCACTTGCTGCACCATGTCGGTCTGCATGTCGCGGTAGAGCAGGGCTTCTTCGCTCTCTTTGGCCAGCACCTGGTTGTCGTTGAACGAGTAATCGCGCTCAATCAAGAGGTTGCCCGGCGCCGCAATATCGTCACCGCCCTGATTGATGATGCGGTAGGTGAAGCCGTATTTGAGACGGAATTCGCGCACCGCGCCATTGCTGCCCAGCGACAAAATCAGCTTGCTGCGCGTTTCGCCGTTGGCCTGCATGATCGCCTGCGCCTGCTCGCGGCGGTCGACGATGCGAGTGTTGGTGCCGGCGCGCAGATTGCGGCGCAACTCGGCACCGAGGGCGTTGTTGTCCGGCAGGTCGATGTAAAGCGATTCATACGGCAAATTGGCACTGCCACGCAGCGCAAAGCCGCACCCACCAAGGCTTACAGCCAGACATAGTGCCAGGAGCGGCTTGTACCAAGGGTTTGCGGGAAGTATCATGTCAAAAAATGAAGGCGTTGGCAGCGGCGAAACAGAATGCGTAGCTTACGGGAAATGCGTGGCCAAAAATAAATGGGTCCGAAACAAAGCGAAATAAAGGGGTCTGACCCCTTTGTTTTACAAGACGAGATTGACCAGGCGGCCGGGGACGACGATGATTTTTTTCGGGGTGGCACCGGCGAGATGCCGTTGCGCGGCTTCCGAGGCGAATGCGGCTTGCTCGATGGCTTCCTTGCCCGCCGCTGCGGCCACGCTGATGCTGCCGCGCAGCTTGCCATTGATTTGCAGCATGATCTCGATGGTGTCGGCTTGCAGGGCCTTGGCGTCTTCGACTGGCCACTTTGCGTCGAGCAAATCACCCTGATAACCGAGTGTGTTCCACAACACGTGGGTGATGTGCGGCGCGAACGGGTTGAGCAGGCGCAGCAGCATCGACAAACCCTCGCGCACCACTTCGCGCGCATCGGCGCTGGCAGCAGCCTGCACGCCTTCGAGGGTGTTGAGCAGCTTGATCGCAAACGACACCACGGTGTTGTACTGAATCTTGGCGATGTCGCGATTGGCATCGCGGATCAAGCCATGCAGCTCGCGCCGTGTCTTGGCGAGCTTGTCATCGAGCTTGGCGGCGTTGAGCTGCGTTGCGCCCGCTGCGCCCGCAGCACCCACGGCACCCACGGCGAGCGCGCCGTGCTGCGCATGCGCGTAGGCCCAGACGCGGCGCAGGAAGCGGCTCGCGCCCTTGACGCCGTCCTCGTTCCATTCAAGCATCTGCTCGGGCGGGGCGGTGTTCATCATGAACACGCGCGCGGTGTCGGCACCGTAGGCGTCGATGATCGCCTGCGGATCGACACCATTGTTTTTCGACTTGGACATCTTCTCGGTGCCGCCGATGACGACGGACTGGCCGTCGAGTTTGGACTTGGCCGAAATGGCACGCCCCTTGTCGTCGAACACCAGGTCTACATCCGCCGGGTTGATCCAGGTGATCTTGCCATCGGCTGCCTCGCGATAGAAGGTCTGCAGTCCGTGCTTGCGCTTCTCCAGCGCGACGATGAGTTGGTCCAATGCTCGGTCCAGCACGTCGGCGATCGCCTCGGGTGCCACCGTGTGGCCGAGCAGTTCCTGCGCTCGACGGATCTTCTCGCGCGTTGCGCGTGACATGGTGACGGTGAGCGCCACGTGGTCCGCCGACAACGGCTGCATCGTTGCGGCCGGCAGAAGTGGTACCCACGAACTGGGTGATTCCGGGGCAGTCGATGGGCAAGCGGGCCCCGGGGCCCCTTCGAGTGTTACTTGAAGTGAGGCCTCCGAAGTCACAGCCCCACAGGCGTCGGTCTCGAACGACAGCACTTCCGACCACGGACAGCGGCTCGCGATCAACCACTCGATCTCCTCGCGCGACCTGCCGACCGCTGCCGCGATCAGGTCGTCGTGGGCGCCCGACTCGAGCCACGGCCCGAGCGTGAGCACCGCGCTCACCGACAGCCGCCGGTCCGCCAGCATGTCGAACAGCACCGGGCGCTCGCGCGCGATGCGAGCGGCACGCAGGTACTTCTTCGCGACGTCCTCGCTGAGTGCCAGGTCACGCTGGCAGTACTCCAGCATGGAAGAGAAGCCCAGGTCGGCAAATGACTTCCGCTCGTCGAACACGGCGAGGCAGGCGAGGAGCCCCGCCGTCGCACCCGACTCCTGGCGCGAATGCTGACGGGCCTCGGTGGCGATGACCGGATCGCGCTGG
>JANNCZ010000535.1:0-3138 GCA_031387185.1 Burkholderiales bacterium | reverse complement strand
CTCCGGCGTGCCGGTGAGGCGATTGTTGGAAGCGATCTTCGGCACATCGCTCGCCACATGGATTTGCGTAAAGTGGCCATCAGCGGTGAAGACGAGAATGCCCTTCGGCTTCTCGCCGAAGGGGAAGGACTTCGTGCCATCCGGTGCCTTGACTTCGGCGACGATGAAATCCCAGGTGCCGATGATCTGGTCTTTGAGGGGTTTGGGTTGCTGCGCTGCGCTCCCTCCGCAGATGAGGACAAATGCGCAAGCAACGCTCACGATCTTGGTCCAGACAGACATATTTACTCCCTTGTGAGTAACAAACGATGAATGCTATTTTTTCGCATTCAATCCACTTCTTTTGCGAAATGACCTTTGGTCTTCATCGCAGTCGCACCCGATCTACTGCTCCAACCGAATCCCCTTCTCCTTAACCAACTTCGCCCACTTGTTCTGCTCGCGCGCGGAGAACGCGCTCACTTCCTCCGTACTGGTCGGCCTCAAATCCAGCGCGAGGCCGTCGAACCTGCTCTTCATGTCGTCCTGCTTGAGGATTTTGGTGACCTCGGTGTTGAGGCGCGCGGTGATGGCGGCGGGTGTGGCTTTGGGTACCACCATCGCAAACCAGATGCCGGTCTCGTAACCGGGCACCCCCGCCTCCATCACCGTCGGCACGCCCGGCAACAGCGCGAGGCGTTGGCGGCCGGTGATGCCGAGGGCGGTGAGCTTGCCGGCCTTGATGTGCGGGGCGGACGTGAGCACGACGTCGAACATCACCTGCACCTGGTTGCCGAGCAGTGCGGTGAGCGCGGGGGCGCTGCCGTTGTAGGGGATGTGGGTCATGCTCACTTGCGCTTCGGTTTCGAACAGCAGGCCTGCCAGGTGCAGCGGATTGCCGTTGCCGACTGAGGCGTAGTTGAGCTTGGCCGGTTGCGTCTTGGCGAGGGCGATGAAGTCTTTCACCGTCTTGACCGGCAGCGTGGGGTTGACCACCATCACCAGCGGCGACTGCGCGAGCATCGAAATGCCAGCGAACTCCGCCTTGGGGTCATACGGCAGCTTGTCGTAGAGCAGCGGGTTGAGGGCGAGGCTGGCCGAGGAACCCATGAAGAGGGTGTAGCCGTCCGGTGCAGACTTGGCGACGAGTGCGGCGCCAACGATGGTGTTGCCGCCGGGTTTGTTTTCCACCACTACCGCTTGCCCGAGAGCGCGGCCGAGAGGGTCGGCTACCGCGCGCGCGAGCTGGTCGGTCGAGCCGCCGGCCGCGTAGGGCACGACGAGCTTGAGGGGTTTGGCGGGCCAGATTTGCGCGTGTGCTGCGCTGCCGGCGAGGGCGGCGAGGCAACTGGCGAGGAATAGTGTGTGCAGCGTTGTTTTCATCTTTTGTCTCCTGACCCATGACGAGCGGGAATCAGGTTAAGGGGTTTTGATGTGGCATGCAAGAGCGGCAAGCGCTGCCAGAGGGGATATCGCCCAATAATGGCTCCCACCAAGGGCTTCCGGCCATTTATTTACGCGCGTGGTTGTCGTGTATCCTGCCCCCTCACTCAAGGAGACACCATCATGACGCTCTGCCCTATCGCGATCGCTGTCGGCTGCAAGAAGTGCCCGGCCTTTTCGGTGTGTCCACTCAAGTCGGTGATTGGTGATATGCCGCCGGCTGATGCAAAAAAAGAGGAAGAGAAGAAGAAGTAATTGCCGGGGCGGCGCAGCTTGCAGATCTGGGTTGACGCCGACGCCTGTCCGGGCGCGATCAAGGAAATTTTGTATCGCGCGGCGGAGTCTGCAAGTCTCGATAACACTGGTGGCGAACCAGCCGCTGTTCACGCCCATTTTTTGGAGAGACTCATGCAGAGCATCCGCTGCTTGACGCTGTCGCGTCTGGTCAAAGCCTTGTCCTTCATCGCCGTTGTTAGCGTCATCACGCTTGCCGCGAGCCTGCCTGCGGTGTCGTTCGCGCAGGCCTGGCCGCGCCAGCCGGTCAAGCTGATCGTGACGTTTCCGCCCGGCGGCTCGTCCGACATCGTGGCGCGCGTGCTCGCACCACTGCTCAGTGAAAAGCTCGGACAGTCAATCATCATCGACAACCGCCCCGGTGCGGGCGCGACGATTGGCGCGAAGATGGTGGCCGATGCACCTGCCGACGGCTACACGCTGATGCTGTCGAACACTGCGCCGATCAGTATTTCGCCGTTCATGCTCGACAAGATGACGTATGACCCGGTGAAAAATTTCTCACACATTTTTTACATCGGTGCGGTGCCCAATGTGTTCATGGTGCATCCTTCGGTGCCGGTGAAAAACATGGCCGAGTTTGGTGCGTGGCTCAAGACGCAGAAAGACCCGGTGCCGTTTGGCAGCGGCGGCGTCGGCTCGATTGGTCACATCGTCGGCGAGATTTACAAGACCAGTGCGGGCGTGCAGCTCACCCATGTGCCGTACAAGGGGTCGAGCCCGATGCACAACGATCTGCTCGGCGGCACCATCAAGGTGGCGGTCGACAGTCTTGCGCAAAACATTCCCTACATGAAGAGCGGGCAACTGCGCCTGCTCGCCGTGACCTCGCGCGAGCGCATGGCGTCGGTGCCGGAGATCCCCACGGTGATCGAAGCGGGTCTGCCAAATTTGGTCGCAGAGAATTTTCTCGGCATCTCGGGGCCGGCCGGTGTGCCGCGCGAGGCGGTGGACAAGATTCATGCGGCGATGGCTGAGATCATCAAACGGCCGGATGTGGTGCGCAAGCTTGATGACCTCGGCATTTCGCCGCGCGCGATATCGCCTGCGGAGTTCACAACATTTGTAGCGAATCAGGTCAATGCGTGGGCGCCGGCGGTGAAGGCGTCGGGGGCGAAGCTCAATTGAACGCGCCACGCATCGCCGTTGTGCTGTTTGGCCCCGAGGGCCGTGGCGGATTCAATCAGGCCGGATTTGCCGGGTTTGAGCGGGCCCGCGCGCTGTTCCCGGCACTAGCGGTGCACTGGTGCGAGCCCTCGGCGCCCGCAGTGCGCGCAGCGTTTTTGCGTGGCTTGTGCAAGGAGGGCGTAGACCTCGTCATCGCCCACGGCGGGCAAGGCGATGCGCCCGTCGCTGCTGTCGCGCCCGAGTTTGGGGCGACGCGCTTTGCCATCACGCAAGGCGACTACCTCGCTGCCAATG
>JANNCZ010000532.1:0-2121 GCA_031387185.1 Burkholderiales bacterium | reverse complement strand
CCGGGTACCACGCCACTTTCATGTGCAGGCCGCCTTTCGAGAACATCATGTCGAGCGGCTGGCACCTGCATCAATCGCTGGCGCAGACCAAAAGCGGGCACAACGCCTTCATGCGCGAGCACCCCGCGCCCCGCACCCGGGCCAACGAAGCGCGCCATACCTTGTCGGATCAGGGTTCGCACTATCTGGCCGGTTTGCTCGAGCACGCAGCGGGAATGACGGTGCTGTGTACGCCCACCGCCAACGGCTTCGGGCGCTTCCGGCCCAATGCATTGGCGCCGCAATCGATCCTCTGGGGCCGCGACAATCGCGGCGCCATGCTGCGTGTGATTGGCACTGCCGGCGACGCAGCGACACGCATTGAAAATCGGCTCGGTGAACCCGCCGCCAATCCCTATCTCTACATGGCAGCGCAGATTTACGCCGGCCTCGATGGCCTAGCGCACAAACGCGTGCCGCCGCTGGCCACCGAAGCGCCCTATGCCGAGGCCGGCAGCGCCACTGGCACCGGCATCGAGCGCATTCCGGCCACGCTGGGGGATGCCGTTGCCGCGTTGCAAGCGGATACCGCGATGAGCGAAGGGTTTAGGGCGGACTTCGTGCATTACTACAGCCGCATCAAGACTCAGGAACAGCAACGCTTCGATGCCGCCGAAGACAAGCTCGAATTTCAGCGCCGCGAGTATTTCGGCCGGATTTGACGTGGCGGCACTTCGACCACTGAGCAACCCATTGCACCCCAAATCGCAGATTCAATCACCGCTTTACTCGCATCATGCTCAAGATACTGTTTTTCAAAAATGCTGCCATGGCTGAACCCACCGTCATAAAAGCGAAGCCGGGCATCAGCCTGATGCGCGCGGCGGTGGACGCAGAGATCGACGGCATCGCCGCCGATTGCGGCGGCTCGCTGACCTGCGCCACTTGTCATGTCATGGTGCGCGAATCCTGGGTGGCTCAACTGCCTGTGCTGCAGGCGGAAGAAGACGAGATGCTCGGCTTCACTGCCTGCGCGCGCCAGGCCAACAGCCGTCTGTCGTGCCAGCTCATGCTGACCAATGCGATGGATGGGCTTGAAGTTGAATTGCCTGCCAGCCAGTATTGAATGGCGTCAACCACGTCTTCGTCCGGCCCTCCCTCTTTCTCAACACCTTTTTCCTCCAAGGATCTTCAATGCGTATTGCCATCATGGGTGCTGGCGCGGTCGGCGGCTACTTCGGCGGCCTGCTATCACTGGCAGGGCACGATGTCAGCTTCATTGCGCGCGGCGAGCACGTGCGGGCCATGCAACAAAACGGCCTCACGCTGGAAACCCCCAAGGGCACGCTGCGCGTCACCAACGCGCACTTCGTCACGGATCCGTCCGAGGCTGCTGTCTCCGGTCCCTGCGATATCGTGCTATTCGCGGTAAAGGCCTACGACATCGAAGCCGCAGCCGAACCGCTGAAACCCTTGGTGGATGCGGGTTCCACGGTGATTTCAGTGCTCAACGGGGTCGATCATCAAGACCGCATCGGCGCCGTGCTGGGTGCGGCGAATGTCAACGGCGGCCTTGCGATAGTGTCGGGTGTCATCACCGCGCCCGGTGTGATTCGCTACACCTCGCCGATGTCGGCGCTGCGTTTTGGCGAAGCCGATGGCAGCATGAGCGCGCGCGCCATTGCATTTCGCGACGCCTGCGTGGCGGCAGGATTCGGCGCTGAAGTGGTGGGCGATATTCGTGCCGCGCAGTGGACCAAGTTCGTCGGGCTCGCCACCAACGCCGCGCTCACCAGCCTGTTTCGTCTGCCGGCCGGCTACATCTATCACGACCCTGAAATCATTCCGCTGGCGCTGCGTGGGTTCGAAGAAGTCGCTGCCGTCGCCCGCGCAGCAGGCATCGCCCTGCCCGCTGATGCCGGCGCACGCGCGCTGGCAATGCACCAGTCCTTCCCCAAAACCATGTATGCGTCGATGTACCACGACGTAGCCAAGGGCAAGCCGATGGAACTCGACAGCCTCTCGGGTTACATCGTCAGGAAAGGCCGCGCGCTTGGCGTGCCGACGCCGGTACACGAGATGGCGTATCTCGCGCTCAAGCCTTACAAGGATGGCGCGCCGAAACCATTGACAGCTTAGCGG
>JANNCZ010000519.1:0-6249 GCA_031387185.1 Burkholderiales bacterium | reverse complement strand
GGCACGCAGGCCTGGCAGGGTGGGAAAGCCAATGGCGGTCTTGTGCGCAGGAGCAAGTTCACCTTTGGCGAGCGTCGGGTAACGGCTCGGCGGTGGCGGCGTGCCTTTCATCACCCAATTGCGAAAGTGAACGCGCAGTGCGTTGGTGGTCTCGCGCTGTGACACCGGATTGGCGGGTAGCACGCCAGTGCCAAAATTGTTGCCGGGGCAGACCGCGCCGGTCTTGGGCAAACCCACGCCGGGCAGGCTGGTGTCGAAGCCGCCTGCGCCGCCATTGTGATTGGTGCTGGCGATGTAATAGCGGCGCACGTTGTCGGGCAAGGGCAAGTCTTGTTTGGCATCAGTGCCGACCCACTCCGGCGTCAACTTCAACGCCCACACTTCAGCCGAGCCGAAATGCTCGATGATCTTCGGGCAGGTCGCCGTTGCAGCGCAGCGATCGAGAATGCCGGCCGCGCGCAGGCCGCGCACTTTGTCCGGATGTGGCAGCCACCACTGCGGGCCTTCGCTGCCGGCCTGATACAACTCGAGCACGCCATCGGGTTGCGCCCAGCGGAAGTTGAGCGCGATGCGGCGCCCGGCGATGATCGGCCACATGCCGTCATGTACCATGCTGCCGTCTTCGGCGCGGTTGAAGCCCAGGTGCAGCCAGCCGCGCAGGTAGTTGCCCGATTGCGAAACGCCGCGCGTGATCGAATGCGTGACCGCGCGCGCGATCGGATTGGCCGTGCCGTTGTCATCGACAATCGATTTCTTGAAAAAGGCGCCCACATCGCGCCACGCCGCAAAGCCGATGCCCAGCACGTAGGGGTCTGCCGCCGTGAACACCACTTGATAGAGCCGGTTGGCGTCGAAGCCGCTCTTGAGACAAATCTGCGTGGCGTCGGGCGTGCCAGGAAACGGGTTGGCCGCATCGCACTTGGCCCAGGCCCAGTCGCTCGCGGCAATCGTGACTTCGTCGAGTACGCGGCCTGACTGCGTCTCGCCACCACGCGACGTCAGCTTCGCTTTTTTGGTATCGAGGCTCACCGGTTTGTAAGGCACCGGGTTGGTCTGCACCATCAGCGGCTGCGAATTCGGGCCGGCGCGGTTGACGATGCGGCCCAGCACTTGGCCCGTCACCGGCTTGCCGCCTGGCCCGGTTTTGCTTGCTTGTCTTGCGACCGGCACTTGCAGGAACTGAAAGTCTTTTGCGCTGGCCTTGTCACGTACCGCCGTCTGGCCGCTGTTGTCGCCCTGCCAGCCGCTGGCGAGCATGATGTCGCCAAACGCCTGCTCCTGCGGCGCATAGGCAAACACCCGCCCGCGGTTGGGCACGTCGTGCCACAGCATGCCACTTGCCCGTGTCATGTCCACCGGCTTGTAAATCACGAACGACGCGACATAGCGTACCTTGCCATCCGCATCCTTTGCCAGGGCAATGTCTTGAATGATGGCGTTACCGGGCAGCTTGGGATCGAGCGCGCCGAACGCGCGACCGGCGATTTGCTCGTAGGCGATGGCGGGTGGTGCAGCACCGGCCGGCACCGGCATCGGCACCGTTTCGTCAATCACGATGCGCGTGATGCGCGCTGTCGCGGGTTGGCACAAAGTGAGCGCAAGCGCACTCGCAGCCAACGCTGCACCAATTGATTTCATGTCTTTCTCCAGTGTGAATTTGCTTTTTGCAACTTTACCCCACTGCGCCTGGCCGGCGCTCCAATTGGCTGCCCACCGCACAGATGCAGGGCAGCGGCGCGGTTAAGATGCGGGCTAATTGACTCTGGCGCACATCATGGCAAAACAAAAAATCAACGGCCGCTCGGCTTTCCTGCAACTGTTGGTGGACGAGGGCATCACGCATTTGTTCGGCAACCCCGGCACCACCGAATTGCCGGTGATGGAAGTGATCTCCAAGTTCCCGCAACTCCAATACGTATTGGGCTTGCAGGAGTCAGTCGTGATGGCGATGGCCGATGGTTATTCGCGCGCCACCGGCAAGCTCTCTGCCGTCAATCTGCATTGCACGCCGGGCTTGGGTCACGCGATGGGCGCGCTCTACAGTGCCAAGTTTTCCGGCTCGCCGGTGATCGTCACCGCCGGGCAATACGAAATCGGCCACGGCCTGACCGAGCCTTTGCTCTACGACACGCTGGTGCCGATTGCCGCGCCGCTGGTCAAGTGGGCGGTCGAAGTCGAGCGCATCGAAGACCTGCCGCGCATCGTGCACCGCGCTGCCAAGATCGCGCTCACGCCGCCGACTGGGCCGGTGTTCATCAGCCTGCCGGGCAGCATTCTCGATGACGAAGCCGAGATTGACTTGGGCTTCCCATCGCGAGTGGATCGCAGCACGCGGCCGTCGAATGCGGTGATTGCCTCGGTTGCTGCCCGTCTGCTGCAAGCCAAGCGGCCGGTGATTCTCGCCGGTCGCGAGCTGGCCGATCACGATGCGTTTGCCGAAGCCGGGCGCTTCGCCGAGAGCATCGGCGCTGCGGTGTATCTGGGCTCGGTCCAATACAACGCACGTTTCCCTTCCGGGCACGCGCTCAACCTTGGCGAGATCGGTCGCAATCAGGAGCGCGTGCGCGCGACGCTGAGTGAATACGACTTGCTGATTTGTCTGGGCGGCGACTTGCTGCGCATGTCGCCCTACAGCCCCACCGAGCCGTTGCCCGAGACCCTGCCAGTGCTGCACATCTCCGAGCGCGACTGGGAATTGGGCAAAAACTACCCGACCGAAATGGCGATCTGCGCCAACGTCAAAGAGACCCTGCGCGCCCTGCAGCCCGCCCTCGACGCCACCCGCAGCGCCGACTACGCGCGCAGCGCGAACGAGCGCTGCGCCGCCATCACCAAACAAAATTGGTCAAGCAAGCGCGCGCAACAAATGGCGGCGCTCGAAGCGAAGAAGCACGAGGTGCCGGTGTGGACGGAGTATTTGATGGGCCGCATCAGCGAGCTTCTCCCCGCCAACGCCATCGTGGTCGAAGAGCACGTCAGCTCAGCCGCCGGCATGGCGAAAGTGTTGCGCAGCAACGATGCGCACAGCTACTACGGCCTCGCCAGCGGCGGCCTGGGCTTCGGCCTGCCCGGCGCGATTGGCATCAGCCTCGCGCACCCCGAGCGGCCAGTGGTCGCCATCATCGGTGACGGCAGCGCGATGTACGCGATACAAGGCCTGTGGACAGCGGCACATTTGAAGCTACCCATTACCTACATCATCGTCAACAACCGCAGCTATCGCATCATCAAAGACCGCCTGGTCGCGCTGCGCAAAACCGATGCGTTTGTCGCAATGGATCTCAAAGACCCGGCGATTGACTATCAGGCGCTGGGGCAGAGCATGGGTGTGCGCACGGCATTGGTGACGCAACCTGGCGACATCGACGCCACACTCAAGAGCATGATGGCGGACACCATGACGAGTGAAGGGCCGTGTCTGGTGGAGGTGGTGGTGGAAGACGGCTTTGGGACGAATGTCTGATTGACAAAAAGCGAAGTCTCGTATATACATTGCACATATGTTGAAGGCTGCTACAAAATCTGTGCAACGTATCAAAAAACGCATGGTGAAAGACCCGCCGATGGCGCTGATCAGCATGCGCATGCCGCAGCACATGATCGATGAACTCAAGGACATCGCTTCCGCCAAGGGCTTCACTGGCTATCAGGGGTTGATCCGCTATTACATCAGCCAGGGTGCGCGTAAAGACGTTGAAGAACTCGACATGCCCAAACTCGACAACATTGCACGGGCGCTCAAGGCGCAAGGCGTATCGAAGAAAGTAATCGATCAGGCGTTGCAGGCCGCATAGACGCCGTCGGCTCCGGCCACCATAGTCATCAGCGTGCGCGGCATGCGCTGCATTGGCCAGTGTCCAGCGCTGGTCCGGCGCTGCGAAAACCATCCGGCGGGTTTGCCGTCGGCAATGGAGCCGCGATCAACGCTCCCACAGAGTTTTTCGAGTGAGCAGTTTGGTCAGCGACTGGCGATTTTTCAGCGGTGCGTCGAGCGCTTTCAGCAATTTTCGGTAGCGTCTGGCACTGGCCACGAACATCGTGCGGTCAAGCAACACTTGCTGCGCCTTGTCGCCGGCGGCAGTCATTGCACACCTGCATCGAGAACAAACTCGAACGCTTTGCGCCGGCTCATCCGGTAGACGCGGAAGTCGCTGTCGAAGGTGAGAATTTTTGCGATGCCCTCGTCGTTTCCCAGCCGCACGAGCGACGCATCGGCGTAATCCATCGGTACGTTGCTGTACTGTGCCATCAGATCGATCATGTCATCAAGTCGCGCACGAAATCCGCCCGGCTCGCGAATATCGACCGCATCCACATCCATGCCGCGCGCCAGCCATGTGAGCATTGCCACCGGGCGCTCACTGTCGTAGTTCAATAAGTAGCAGGCCTCGGTGATCACCGCATGCGTCGTCAAGAGCTTGACGCGATTGCCCTGCAAAAACTGCTTGACGGCCTTGTTCTGCTTATCGTCAACGTTGAACAGCGCGACCAGCGGACCTGTATCGAGCAATACGCTATCCACGCATCGACTTTCTCAACAGTTGTTCCGCATCAACGCCCTGGATGGCAGGATTCCCCTTGCCGTCAAACAAGTCCTTGCCAAGCTCGAAAAGATTGGCTGCTGCCGCACCAGGTTTTAGGTCAAAGTGCCGCATCAGCGCATCGCGCACGATTTCTGCGCTGCTTTTGCCCTCCGACTGCGCAACATTGTTGATGGTGCGTTCGAGGTCTTGGTTTTCAATCGCGACGGTCAGCATGATGGCTCCCAAATTGAGTCGAAAGGAGGCGAGAGGTATTCATTATAGACATCGCTCTCTCTAAATATTTCGTGGCAAATCGTCAGTCCGCCTGTACCCCCGCCGCCCGCGCAACCTGACCCCAGCGCTGCCACTCGGCGGCGAGCATCTTCTCCGCTTCCGGCGGTGTAGTGCTGGCGGGGTCTACGCCAGCCTTAAGCAATGACTCGCGCATCGCGGTGGCTGACGTGGTGGCGAGCAGCGCGCGGTTGAGTTGATTGACTACGTCAACCGGCGTGGCCTTGGGTACCACCAGCAGGTGCCAGCCGCCGCTTACCACCGGCACGCCTTGCTCGGTCAGTGTCGGAATGTCCGGCGCGGTCGCGACGCGCTGTGCTGTGGTCACGCCAAGCAACTTCACGCGCCCGCTCCTGGATTGCGGCACCGCCACCGTGAGCGGCACCATGAAGGCATCGACTTGCCCTCCCGCTATCGCCGTGATGGCTGGCGCTGCGCCCTGAAACGGCACATGCACGAGGTCGATGCCGGTGGCCTGCTTCAATTGCTCGAAGGTGATTTGCGAGGTGCTGCTGACGCCCCACGAGGCAAAGTTGAGTTTGCCCTTGTTCTTTTTGGCGTAGTCGATGAACTCGGCGAGGGTATTCACCGGCAGCTTGGGGTTGATCACCAGCGCAAACGGAAAGTGGCCGATCACGCCGACCGGCGTGAAGTCCTTCAGTGCGTCGTAGTTGACCTTCTTGTAAATGTGCGGGTTGATGGCATGGCTCTCGGCCGTGGCGAGCATCACGGTATAGCCATCGGGCGCGGCGCGCGCTACCGCTTCGGCGCCGATCATGGCGTTGGCGCCTGGGCGGTTCTCGACCACCACTGATTGTTTCAGCTGCTCCGTCATGCCCTGCGCCACCATGCGCGCGACCACGTCGGCGTTGCCGCCGGCGGTGAAGGGCACGATGAGACGGAGCGCGTGATCGGGAAATGGCTTGCTCTGCGCGAACGCCGGTGTGGTGATCGCTGCCCCCAACACGGCACCGACTGCGGCAAACAATGCGGCACTGGCGATGCGCACGCGGTTGAAGACCATGGCGTCTCTCTTTCTCAATCGTTCACAAACCGGGATTGGCCAGCAGCCGCCCATAGCCACTGATGGGCGCGTTGACATGCGCAACGCGCAACGCGTTCCACATCATTGCCGCCGCGCTCGACACCACCGGCTTGCCCAAGTCCTGCTCCATCATCGCCAGGGTGTCTATGGTCGGCATGCCGACACCAGAAAGGAACACCGCTTGCGCATCCGCACAATCGACCTGCCGCGCGAGGCCATAGGCGCGCTGCGGCGTTTCGTCGTAAATGTTTTGCACCCCGGGCAAGCGGCCAATGCTTACCACCTCGAAGCCATGTGCTTCGAGATTGACTTTGCACTGTTGGGTAGCGGCCTCACCATACGGCGTGCCCACCGCGACACGCTGCACATTGAGGCGGCGCAAGGCTTCGA
>JANNCZ010000312.1:0-3830 GCA_031387185.1 Burkholderiales bacterium | reverse complement strand
GCCCGCAATATCCTTGAGCAGCTTTTGCCAGAGGTATGCCTTGCCGCGCGGATAGCCCGCCATCAGCGCCATGTCGGGGTCGATTTCTTCATACAAGTAGTTGTGATGCAGGCGGTGCACGATGCGATACGAAAACGTCGACACGCCGATCAGCATGCCCGAGATGCGGCCAATCCAGTCGTTGGCGGCGCGCGATTCAAACACGCGGTAATGCGTCGATTCGTGCGAAATGATCGCCAGCCAATGCTGCCAGCAGCCCATGAGCGCCACGCACACCGTCAGGAGAGACGCTCCCACCAAGGGTTTGGGGCCGATGATCGAAAACGCATAGAGGCCGAGCGCGAGCGTGAGGATGAGCAAGCCGTAAGTTTGCGCCAGCGACCACAGGCTTTGCGCCGCAGAAAGCTTGGTGAAATAGGCAAGCTCTTCGCGCGTCAGTGTCTTGCGCGCATCCTGCGTCGTGAGTTGCGACGGCGCTTTGTCGCGAAACTCTTCGCCCGCGCGCACCGGTACTTCGAGACAGGATTCGCCAAGAGAATCACCGGCGGGAGCCGGGCTGGCGGACGAGGGGGAGGAAAGCGCAGCGGACATGCTCTGAATCTACCACTTTTTTCTGCGATGACCAGACTGACCCGTCGCCTGCCTGTCGTCAGCCGGAGCCGGCGCGCGGGCGTCGCGGCTCCTTGCAGCACACTGCGCCGTGGCGCGCGGTCCGCGCCCGCTGTCCGCGCCCGCTGTCCGCGCCCGCTGTCCGCGCCAAAGGGGAGTGCTAGTCGACCGCCGCCACGATCAAGCCGAGCAGGGCGCCGATGCTGGCCGTGGGAATGCCCCAGCGCTCGAGTCTGGATGCCGCATCACCGGAGATCAATTCCAAGGGAACGCTGGTCAGCTCAAGCACCTTGTTGGTGGTCGAATCCTCGATCATGCGCGTGAGCGAATTCTTGCGTGCCGTGCTCATCACAATATGGTGGCAGCGCAGCCGGCGCGCTTCATCGGCGATCACCTGGGCGCGATTACCCTGCTTATGAATAGCGGTGTGCGGAATGGCGTGCTGCTCGAGCAACTTGCGCGCCGGTGCCAGCGCCAGCTCCGCCTTCTCCCGGTGCCAGGCCTTGATGTCGCGCGGGTTGACAAAGCGGGCCACGTGACGCGAAAAGCCCGGCTGCACATTGAGCAGATGAATCTCCATGGCCGAGTCGTGCATGAATTCGTTGACCACATGGCGCACGGCGACGAGCGCATTGGGTGAGCCATCGACGGGAACAAGAATGCGTTTCATGGCGGGTTCTCCTTGAGTGGAAGCTTGAGTGGAAGGGGTAGCGGCAGTCCGCGCCGTGCGGTAGGCCGAGAGTGCGGTGACGCGGGAAGTGATGCGCGATTCGAGGCGGCGGTGATTCCTGACAAAGCCGGCCCACAGTACGCCGCCAATGATGCTCAGGTAGAGGAGCGGGGCCGCCACGCCGTTGGCTGCGGCAAGGGCATCTTTGACCAGGGGTTCGCTGAGCATCATCTTGGCTGCGGTCCACGCCAGTACCCCGGCACCGAGGTAGACGATGGACGGAAAGCGCTCCACCCACTTGAGGATCAGGGTCGATCCCCAGATCACAATGGGCACACTAATCAGCAGCCCGAGAACCACCAGCAGGTAGCTGCCGTGGGCGGCACCGGCCACCGCCAGCACATTGTCGAGGCCCATGACAGCATCGGCGATAACGATGGTTTTCATCGCCCCCCAGAACGTGGTGGCAACCGGCCCGTGGCCGCCACTGTCATCCTCTTCAGGTACCAGCAAACGGTAGGCAATCCAGACCAGCAGGGCACCGCCGGCCAGCAGCAGGCCGGGAATCTTCAGGAGCCACACCACCACCAGTGTCATCGCACTGCGCACCACAATCGCGCCAGCCGCTCCCCAGATGATGGCGCGCTGTCGCAGATGCGGCGGCAGGCTGCGTGCCGCCATCGCAATCACGATGGCGTTGTCGCCCGCCAGCACCAGATCAATCACGATGATGGCGAGCAGGGCGGAGAAAAATTCGGCGGAGAGAATGTCCATGGCAACTCCATTCAGGGTTTGATGCAGCGTGGCAGCGCGAGTCACACGGACACGGCGCGGCGTTTCAGTGCCTCGATTATCCGCAGCCCGGTGGCGCAGGTACAGTCAACTTTTGCGATGCCTTGCATTGCCGGAACCGATTAAATTGTCATAACGCAATGGAATTCATTGCAAAACGCGATGATCCCGCGCTTGCGCTGCGTGCCGCGTGCATGGTGTAATGCCTCGAGAAGTTGCAAAGCGGGAGTAGCTCCGGGGCGGTTCGCCCTGTGCTTTGAGGCCGTCAACTCGGGCAGGTCACCATCATCTGGTTCGTGGTGACCGCCCCGGTCTCAGAGGTGCGCCGACCGGATGATCCGGTCGGATGTGCGAGCGAGACCTTTGCCCCACGGCAAAGGAATCATCATGTCCCGTACCGCCCTGAGGCGCTATTTGCGCCACGGCATGTTCCCGCAATTGGCCCTGTTCGAGGCAGCAGCCCGCCTGGGCAGCTTTACCCGCGCAGCCGACGAGTTGCACTTTGCGCAGCCCACCGTATCGACCCAATTGAAGAAACTGGCCGACACCATTGAAGCCCCCCTGTTTGAACAGGTCGGCAAGAAGATGTATCTGACGCCGGCCGGCAGCGCGCTCCAAGCCGGCTGCCGCGAACTGTTTGCCGTGCTCGAACGCATGGAGGATTCGCTCGCCGGTCTGCGCAGCATGGACAAAGGCCGGCTGCGTCTCGCCGTGAGTACCACCGGCAAGTATTTCGCCCCGCGGCTGCTGGCCGCATTTGTCCAAGTGCATCCGCAGATCGAGGTCTGCCTGCAGATTCACAACCGCCAGACCCTGATCGAGCGCCTCGGCGAAAACCAGGACGACCTCTACATCTTCGCCAACCCGCCCACCTGCCATGAAGTGGTGTGCCAGCCACTGCTGTCCAATCCGCTGGTGGTGTTCGCACGCAGCGATCACCCGCTTGCGGGCCAGCGCAGAATTGCGTTTGCGGCACTGGCACGGGAGCCATTTTTAATGCGTGAACCCGGCTCCGGCACGCGCATGGTCAGCATGCAGGCATTTGAACAGCATGGCGTCAGCCCGCGCGTGCGCATGGAGCTGTCCACCAACGAAGCAATCAAGCAGGCAATTCTGGCCGGCCTGGGCATTTCGATTCTGTCGAAATACACACTTGGCCTGGACACCGAGCAGGCGCAGCTCACGATTCTGGATGTCGAGGGCTTTCCCATCGAGCGGCCGTGGCAGTGCGTCTATCCGGTGGGCAAGCAGATTTCGCCGGTGACGCGCGCCTTCATGGATTTTGTACGAAAGGAGGCAGCGACACTGGTGCAGGATCATCTGGGAACGGCCAGCGACCGAGCGCCGCCGCCCTCACCTTGATCATCAGCATCATCATCGCTCTCACCCTCGCCATCATCAGCGCGGTCACAACCAGCACCTCCACCGGCGCCCAGGCCATCGGGGCACGCCGCGCACGACGCTGCAGGTTCGCTTTAAGCGCTCGGACCAAGACCCGCTACCACCAAGGGCTTTGGGCAATCGCGCGATGGACAGCCGCTTTGGCCAAAGGTTTCGGAGGCGTGGCCTTTACCATTTTTCGATCCAGGGACGCAGGTCGAGTTCAAAACTCCAGGCGTCGCGCGGCTGGCTGTGCAGGGTCCAGTAGTTCTCGGCGATGTGGGCGGGATTAAGAATGCCGTCCTGATCCTTCAAGGCATAGCGCTCCGGAAAGCGCTCGGCGATGAAGGCGGTATCGATGCCACCGTCAATGATGACG
>JANNCZ010000291.1:0-4250 GCA_031387185.1 Burkholderiales bacterium | reverse complement strand
CTCACATCGGTGAGTGCGCGCTTGCCGGGGTATTCGAAGGTGAGGGCCGAGACTTCCTGCACGGGGGAGGCGTTCATGACGCGCAGTGTAACGGGTGGCGCGGATCGATTCAGGGCTCGCCCGGGACATGGGTGTGGCCTGTCACAGCGCACGTTTTTGGCGGAGGCCGGATGGGCGTGGAGTAGAGGCGGTATTACTCAATCGCGGGCATAGGGAACATAACGTTACGCTGTGTGGCGCGCGCAGCGAGTCCGAACCAGCGAAGGGTTAGACCGAGGCATCGCGAAAAGCGCGCAACACGGAATTGATACGTGTTTGATAACCCGCGCCTTGGGACTTGAACCACTCCAAGACATCCTGATCGACTCGTAGCGAAATGGATGACTTGGACGCCAGCGGCTGCAACCCCCGCCGAACGACCCCGCGCACAATATGGCGAATATCAGCCTCGGGATGATCGCCAGCCGGTGTAATGCGTGCGGATCCCGCCTTTAGGCGAGTCCAGTCAGTTTTGGACTTCATTGAAGTAGATGCCGGCTTCACGTTTGGTTGCTTTGCGAAACGAGATGACATGGATCGCCAGCTTGCCCGGAATGGCCTGCGCATAGGCGATCAGATCTTTGAGATTGTTTAACGGCAGCGACACGTTTGTCACCACCACCGGCGTCATCTCGACCAGATGCGTGATTGGCGAAAAATCCTTGAACGGGTCAAACGGCGCGTTGCCCAGATGCGGCGCAATCGACAAGGTGATGGCGGTCAGGCCGATCGTGTAACCGTCCGGCGCGGATTTCGCCAGCACTTCAAGACCCACCGTGCCATTGCCGCCAGGGCGGTTTTCGACGATGACCGCTTGCCCCAGAGCGCCGCGCAAAATGTTGGCCGCTTCACGGCCCACCAGATCAGTTGGGCCGCCGGCGGGGAAGGGGACGATTAGTTTGATGGGTTTGGTGGGCCAGGGTTGGGCGTGGGCAAGCGAGGCCAAGCACGCAACTGATGCGGCTAATCCGATACCCAAAATTTCCTTGAAAACACTGATCATAAAATCTCCAGGAAAAAATTATCATTGAGGTGCTGAAGAAGCGCATGGATAACCGGCTTCAAAAGACCGTAGCTCCAAGATTCGCCCCCACCAACGATCTTCGGCCTATGCCAACAGCAAAATCTTGTTTAATCGTGCCAGAACCTGCGCGAACGGCGCGTCACCCAGCCGCTTCATCGGGTGCGCCTTGGCCCCGCGCAAGCGCCAGTCAAAGGATTTGGGCTGATGCACCAGCACGTAGCTGATCTTGCTGGTTTTGCGTCCTCCTGCGACGCCTGCCACTACCGCAAAGGGATTGTCCGCGTTGTAGGCGGCTGTGGTCATCGGCAGGCCGATCACCAAGGCCATTTTTTCGTTGAACGCGCGCGGCGAGAGGACTACAAATGGATGGATGTCGCGCATTTCGCGGCCGGCCTGCGGATTGCAGTCGATCCAGATGACGTCTTGGCGGTCCGGAATCCATCTGCTTCGCACGCCGGATGAGGGCTTCGGGACTGACGGATTGCTCACCAGCGCTCTGCGCCGATCAACGGCGCGGCCATGGCTTCTCCGCCGTGGCGGGCCGGGTCATACAAGGCCAGCATTTGCCCGAGAGAGAGTTCCCTGGCGGCGACGGGCGTGATGACCACACGGTCTTTCTCAACCGTGACCCGCACCCGCTGATTGACGTGCAGCCGCGCCGCCCGCGCCACCGCCGCCGGCAACCGCACTCCCAGATTGTTGCCCCATTGCTTGATATCGAGTACCGCCTCTGACATGACATGCTCCCAAATTTGATCGCTTGTTTAAACGCAGTATAAACAAGCGGTCATCAGAGGTCAAGTTTGATTGGCAGAACCTGGCTGGCCGGCTCGATGGTTCGATAGTTGGTCAGCCCGGTTGGCCAGCCAGATTGGCCAGCCGATTTGACATATATGTCAAATTCGCGTATGTTTGCAAGCAGTCTCCCCTGTGAACTGCCCATGACTCTCGACACCACCGGTGCCTGGACCCTGCCCGACGAGTACCGCATGCTCGCCAAGACCGTGCGGCGCTTCATGGAGCGCGACGTCAAGCCGGCCGAAGACCGCGTGCCGCATGACGCCACGCGCGTGCTGCCGGACGACGAGACGAAGCTGCGCCGGCAAGCGCGCGAACTCGGCCTGTGGTGTACGCAATCCCCCGCCGAGTACGGCGGTGCCGGTCTCAATCTGCTCGGCCAGTGTGTGGTGGCGGAGGAGGCGGCCAAGTGCCGCATGGGCCTTTACTTCCCCGCAGCCGGCGCACTCGGCCAGGACCCGCCCAAGGTAATTTTTCGCGGCACTCCGGCGCAGATCGAAAAATACGGCGTGGGTACCATCACCCACGGCTGGAACACTTTTGTGGCCATCAGCGAGCCGGCTGGCGGCTCGGACCCGGCGCGCGCGATTGCGACGCGCGCGGAGCGCGTGGGCGACCGCTATATCGTCAATGGCTCGAAGATGTGGATCTCGGGCATCGATATCGGCGAATGGGGTGTGCTCTACGCGCGCACCGGTGTGGGCGCTGGCCGGGGGGGCGCTGAGCAGGCAGGCGCTGGCCGGGCGGGTGGCGAGCGGGCCGGCATCACCGCCTTCATCCTTGACCCCAAACGCGCGGGCGTGTCGATCAAGCGTATCGGCCTGATGCGCTCGTATCAACCGTTTGAAGTGCGCCTCGACAACGTTGAAATTCCCGTCGAGGACCGGCTCGGTGACGAAGGCGCGGGCTTTGCCATCGCAGAAGAGTGGCTGGTGCATGCGCGCGTACCCTACGCGGCGGCGAGCATCGGCGTAGCGCAGGCGTCGCTCGACCTTGCCATCGAATGGGCGAAACAGCGCAAGACCTTTGGCAGCCTGCTCTCTGACAAGCAGGCAATTCAATGGATGCTGGCCGACTCCGAAGTCGATCTGCGCGCCGCGCGCCTGCTGGTGTACCAGGCCGCATGGAACGGTGACCTCGGGCGTGACATCAAGATTGACTCCTCGGCAGCCAAGCTGTTTGCCACCGAAGCGGCGGGCCGCGTGGTGGACCGCTGCATGCAGATCTTCGGTGCCATGGGCATGACGCATGAACTGCCGTTGGAGCGCTGGTATCGCGAGCTGCGCATCCGCCGTGTCGGCGAAGGGCCGTCCGAAGTGCAGCGCATGGTGATCGCGCGCGACCTGCTGTCAACCAGGGGCAAGGGCCATGGCGATTGATTTTTCTCTCGATGACGGCATCGCCGTCATCACCATCAACCGGCCCGAAGTGCATAACGCGCTCGACGCGGAGCACTACGATCTGCTCTCGAAGGCCTGGATACGGGTGCGCGATGATGCGGACATTCGCGTCGCCATCATCACCGGCGCCGGGCGCAAGGCGTTTTGCGCCGGGGCCGACATTCGCAGTTTTGTCGGCACAGCACTGCCACTCGAACAGACTTGGCTCACGCAACGCGAGCAGTTGCTCAATCGCGGTCTCGAAGTGTGGAAGCCGATCATCGCGGCGGTCAACGGTTATTGCCTCGGCGGCGGCAGCACCCTGATGCTGGCCACCGATATCCGCATCGCGTCCGACAACGCTACCTTCGCCGTGCCGGAAGTCAAGCGCGGGCTGGTGCCGGGCAACGGCGGCACCCAGCGCATCCTCGGCCAATTGCCCTATGCGGTGGCGATGCACTGGATGATGACCGGCGACGCGATGGATGCCAAGACCGCCGCGCACTGGGGCCTGGTCAATCAGGTGGTGGCGCAAGATGACTTGATGGCGGCGGCGCTGAGCGTCGCACGGCGCATCGCCGCCAACGCGCCGCTCGCGGTGCAGGCCGCCAAGGAGCTGGCGATCCGCTCGGAAGACGTTGACCTTGCCACCGGCCTGCGCCTCGAACAGGTGACCAACCGGCTGCTTTGGACCAGCGCGGACGTGCAGGAAGGCGTGCAGGCCTTCACAGAGAAGCGCGTGCCACATTTTCAGGGCAAGTAAATTCAACCCACTCGCATTGAACTCAAGTGACCAACATGCTCAAGCAACAAGACCTGATCGGCCAATGGCGCCTGGTGTGGTTTCGCGAGCAGACGCCGGATGGCACCTGGAAGGATGCCCTCGGCGCGGGTGCCAAGGGCTATATCAGCTACACCGCCTCGGGTCACATGCAGGCCATGATTGGCGCGCCCGACCGCCCGCGATTTCGCGGCGAGTGGGCATCGATTCCCGACGCTGACCGTGCGCG
>JANNCZ010000283.1:0-7134 GCA_031387185.1 Burkholderiales bacterium | reverse complement strand
TGTCATCCATGGAGCTGCTGATCACCTGCAGCACTTCAGCTGTGGCGGTCTGGTGCTCGAGTGCTTCCTTGGTCGTGTTGAACAGCCGCACATTCTCAATGGCAATCACCGATTGGTCGGCGAAGGTTCTAATCAGTTCGACCTCATGCTCCGTAAACCCTCCGGGTTCGCTGCGGCTCACGTGGATGTTTCCGATCACTTCCCCTTCGCGAACCAGAGGAACGATCAGCATGCAGCGATAGCCTCGTGCGCGCGCGATGTCCCGGCTTCGCGTGGCAAAGCGGACATCAGTTTCGCTTTCGGTGTCGGCAATCTGCGCCGGTGCGGCCGTACGCACCGCCTCGGCCACCAGCGGCGATTGGTCCAGCCGAACCGGATAGAAGCTGCGAAGCACGACGTCGCCCTCTGGGTCAGTGCTGCTGATCGCGCCCAGCGACAACACTTCCCCGGTGATTCTGGTGACGACCGCAGAACGTCCACCAACGAGCTTCAAGGCGCTTGCCACAATTGCATCGAGCACCGGTTGCACGTCCGATGGCGAGCCGGCAATGACCTTGAGAATTTCTGCCGTCGCGGTCTGCCGCTCAAGCGCCTCCTCGGTTTCCTTGAACAGGCGCACGTTCTCCACCGCGATCACCGCCTGCCCAGCGAACATTTTCAAAATGCCGATCTTGTGTTCATCGATCGTGCCGGCCATGGCGCGATTGACGATGATGGTGCCGATCAAGGCACCCTTGCGCATCATCGGCACCACCGTGCTGCTCCGCACGCCGCGCACCCGCATGGCTGCGCGAACGCGCTCGGGTACCCGCTCGTCGTTCAGGCTGTCGGCGGTGACGGCGCATTCTCCGGCCCGCAACGCGGCGCCGAACCATTCGTCATCAAGGCGCGTGGGAAATAGCTTTGCCAGCGCCTCGGTGCCCGCGGCATCGGTCACGCTGTGTGCGGCCAGATGCAGGCTGTCACCTTCCAGCCGCGTGACGTTTCCAGTCGTGCCATCAATCAGCCGGATTGATGCAGCGACGATTGCTTCGAACACCGGCGTCACGTCGGTGGGCGACTCGCTGATTACGCGCAGGATCTCGGCGGTCGCGGTCTGCCGCTCCAGCGCTTCTTTGGTCTCGTTGAACATCCGCGCGTTCTGGATCGCAATCACCGCCTGGTCGGCGAAGGTCTGCAGCAGTTCGAGCTGATGCGCACTGAACTCTCCCGGCTCCCGGCGGGTGACGCTGATGGTGCCGGTGGCCACGCCCTCCTGCAGCATCGGCACGATCAGGATGCCTCTGAAGCCGCGCAGGCGCGCCACGTCGCGCAAGGCCGCCGCCGATTCCGGCAGCGCTTCGGTATCGGCGACCGACACCGGCCTTGCAGTACGCGCCGCCTTGGAGTGCGACACCGGCATCGGGAAGGCGTGCTTCAGCGCCTCGTTGCCGGCCTCGTCGGTGCTCGAGAGCGCCACCAGATGCAGCTCGTCGCCAACGACGCGGGCGACCGCAGTCGAGAATCCGCCGAGCAGGCGATAGGCGCTCTTGGCGATCGCGTCGAACACCGGCTGCACATCCGACGGCGAACCAGCGATCACCTTCAGGATCTCCGCAGTCGCGATCTGCCGCTCGAGCGCCTCCTGCGTTTGGTTGAACATCCGCGCGTTCTGGATCGCAATCACCGCCTGATCGGCGAAGGTACCGAGCAGGCTGCGCTCCTTGGCACTGAACGTCACGTCCGGCTCGCGCGAGACCGAGATGAAGCCGATGCCGTTGCCCTCCCACAGCATGGGTGTCATGAGCAAGGAGAAGTTGCCCACGGCCTCGGCCACTTTGCGCATACCGGCCGGCACATCGGCACCGTTCAGGGCGTCTGGAACGTACACCTGTTGCCTGCTTGCGATGACCAGCGGGGCGGCCGTCTGCTCAAGCGGCAGCGGATACAGCGCGTGCATGGCGGCAGCATTGGGCCTGCGCACCGCCGCCAGGTGCAACAGCCCGTCGCCGGGCGCGAGAAAGATCGCCACTTGCTCGGAATCGAACAGCCGCTGCGTGCTGTCGAGAATGCGCTCGAACACCGGCTGGGTATCGGCCACCGAACTGCTGATCGCCTGCAACACTTCAGAGGTGGCGGTCTGGTGTTCAAGCGCCTCCTGGGTTTCCTTGAACAGGCGTACGTTCTCGACGGCGATTACGGCCTGGCCTGCGAACATTTTCAGGATGCCGATCTTGTGCTCGTCGATCTCCCCGGCAATCGCACGATTGACGACCAGAGTGCCGATCAGGACGCCCTTGCGCATCATCGGCACCATCACGTTGCTGCGTACGCCGCGCAGCCTCATCACCGTCCGCACGGCTTCCGGAATCTGCGTGTCGGTTTCGGCGTCGGCGATGAGCGTCGCCTCACCTGCGCGCAACGCATCAAAACGGCTGTCCCCAGCCATCTGCCGCGGATAGATGCTTCTGAGCGCTTCCTCGCCCGCCGCATCGGTCGCACTGTACGCAACAAGATGGACCATGCCGCTCTCCACGCGCGTGACGTGGCAGGTGGTGCCGTCGACCAGGCGCAACGCGGCGGCGACGATGGCGTCGAACACCGGCGTCACATCCGTGGGTGATTCGCTGATCACGCGCAGGATCTCGGCGGTCGCCGTCTGCCGTTCCAGTGCTTCCTGCGTTTCGTTGAAAAGACGCGCGTTCTGGATTGCGATGACTGCCTGATCAGCAAGGGTCTGAAGCAGTGCAACTTGTCTTTCGCTGAATGGCAACGCCTCCACACGGCGCTGAACAATTGCGCCGATCGCCATGCCGTCATGCATCATGGGCGTGGAAAAAATAGTCCGGTACCCGTCTTCGCGCGCTCTGGCACTCCCTTCCGGGAACTCTGCTGTTTCCGCCTGGAGATCAATGATGTGCAGTTGTTTAGCGTCAAGTATTGCGCGGCCCGACACCAGTTTTCGGCTCAAAAGCACGGACGTACCCAATGTCCCACGGGGAATGCTCCCGCAGTGGGACGCATAGCGCATGTGGTCGCCTTCCCGTAGATTGATCGCAGAGTCGGATGAATCGCACATGCGCGACGCAGTCTCCGTGATGGCATCCAGAACCGGCTGCAAATTTGAGGGCGAATTTGCGATAGCCTTCAAAATGTCGGATGTCGCAGTCTGCCGCTCCAGCGCTTCTTTCGTTTCGTTGAACAGGCGCACGTTCTCAATCGCGATGGCGGCCTGGTCGGCGAACGAGGCGACGAGCTCGATTTCCTTGTCGTTGAAGAGCTTGGCGTCCTGGCGGCCGAGCGTTAGCACGCCGATGGCGACGCCTTCGCGCAGGATGGGCACGGCCAGGAGCGTGCGATAGCCCCCCACCTGCTGCACGTCACCGCGGCCGTAGACGCGGGTATCGGTGGCGTCCTCCACCTGGTACGGCTGCCCCGAGGCCACCGCCTTCGACGTGACCGAGTTCTGGTCGGCAAGTGAAACCGGATGCGCCTTGAGGTGCTCGATCAACGCCGGCTTGGCGCCGTACAGGCCGGCCGCGTGGCAGAGGTCGCCCTCCACCCGGAAAATCACGCCTACCCAAGCCTGGCACAGCCGCGCCGCGCTGCCGATGAGAGTCTCGAGCACCGCCGGCAGGTCGAAGGTGGAGCGGCTGATCGCCTTGAGCACGTTGGCGGTGGCGGTCTGGCGCGCCAGCGCTTCCTGGGTCTCGTTGAACATCCGCGCGTTCTGGATCGCAATCACCGCCTGATCGGCGAAGGTCTGCAGCATGGTCAGCTCTTTGGGCATGAACGCCCCCTTCGAGCGTGCCACGCCGATGGCGCCGATGCCGCGGCCTTCCCACAGCATCGGCGCGAAGGCCATCGCTTGATAGCCGGCCACCTTGGACACCTCGCGCACCACGTTCGGAACGTCGGCACCGTTGATCACGTCCGGCCAGTGCACCACGCTCTTCTGCCGGATCGCCAAGCCTACCGGCGTTTTCTCCACCGGCGCCGGGAAGGTCGCTGCCACCGCATCGTGGGCGTTGCCGGCATAGGCGGCAATTTGCAGTTGCCCCTGCTCATCGACCAGCAGCACATCCATCTCGTCGCTGCCGAACAGGTGCTTGCCCGACTCGAGGATTTTGTCGAACACCGGCTGCGCATCGGAAACCGAACCGCTGATCACAGAGAGGATCTCGCCCGCCGCCTGCTGCTGCTCTAGCGCCTCCTTGGTGTCGTTGAACATCCGCGCGTTCTGGATCGCGATCACCGCCTGGTCACGGAACGACTCGGCCAGCGAGATTTCCTTCTGCGTAAACACGTGCGCCTGCTTCTGGATTAGGGTCAGGCAGCCAATGGATTGGCCTTCGCGCAGAAGCGGCAAGTAGAGCGCGGCATTGATGCCGAGGTCTTCGTGCCTCTTGCGTTCTTGCAGCGGCAGATCCATCGCGGACCAGTCGGGCAGGTGCAGCATGGTCCCGGTCAGAATCGCACGCGAAGGAAAATTAAGGTCGGGATCGAGAGGACGGGGCTTGCTGTCGTCGATGGTCACGGCATCCAGAACCCCGCCCTTGGTCGCACGAGCGGCCGGGAAGTAGTTTCCGCCGGCACGCAGATGCAGCACCGCGAGGTCGCAGGCGAGCAGCTTGGCGGCGGTGCCGACGACGGCTTCGAACACCGGCTGCACGTCGGTGGGCGAAGCGCTGATCACGCGCAGGATGTCGGCGCTGGCAGTCTGGCTCGCCAGCGCCTCCTGCGTTTCCTTGAACAGGCGCACGTTCTCGATGGCGATCACGGCCTGGTCGGCAAACAGTTGCATCATCGCGACTTGTTTGCGCGTGAACCTGCCCGGTTCGGCACGGTAGATCAGGATGGCACCGATTGCCTGGCCGTGACGCAACAGCGGAACCCCGAGCAGCGAGCGATAGCCTGCAGCCAGGGCCGCGCTGCTCGCATAGCCGGCGTCCTGTTCGCGGTCCGGGATTTCGACTACCTGCGCACTCAGTACGACGCGCCCGGAGAGTCTTGTCGATTTCGCTGGTGCCGGGTATTCGCTCCTGAGGATGGCGAGCGCGTTAGCGGGTATATTCGACGTCATCAGTTCGACCAACGCGCCGTCGTAGCGGAAGATACTGCCGTAGAGCGCGGCGCAGAGGGCCACCGAGCGCTCGAGAATCACGTCGAATACCGGCTGCAGGTCGGTGGTAGAAGCTGATATCACGCGCAAGATGTCGGAGGTCGCAGCCTGCCGCAACTCTGCATCAAGGGTTTCGCGCTCCAGATCATCGGCCCGCTGAAAGTTGGCCAGCGCCGCCGCACCCTGCGCAGCCAGCATCGACAACAGGTCGAGGTGCGCTTCATCAAGGCGGCCGAGGTGGCCTTCCACATCGGCATACAGATAGCCTAGCAGGCGTTTGTGCGCGATCAGCGGCACCAGCAGGCAGGAGCGTTGATCGGCCGGCGCTGCGCCTTCCGGGCCGTGGCGCAGGCGTGCCTGGCGGGTCCGGCGCGATTCGGCCAGCCAGGGGGTGATGGCGGCGAGCACGGTTTGCGGGTCTTCGCGCTTCGGCAGGCGCGCCCCGGCGATCTGCTGCGTGCCGTCCGTCTCCAGAATCAGCAGCGCACGCTGGGCGCCACAGAGCCGCGCGGTTTCGGCAAGCAGCAAGTCGTACACGGCCTTCACGCTGCGCAGCGCAGTGAGCCGCAGGCCTGTGGCAACCAAACGCTTGTGTGGATCGCCACGGCGCGTCTGGGCGGGTTTGGGAGCCGCGGGTTTTGTAGTCGCTTTGCTCTTGCGCGTCATGTCAATTTTTTTCGTGTCGAGCGGTTCGCAACGTCTGAACACCGGATGCCGGCAATCGTATCAGCGCAGGCGTCCTGTTATAGCCGATGTTGGCCCGCTCGTATCCCTCGGCGGCCATGCGCTTGCGTTGTGCGAGTCCCTGGAGTCATGATTTCCGGTGGCCACCGCCAGCATGCAGGGTTTTCCGTATTGCCACCAGTCTGAAACCCTTGGTGAGAGCGGCTTGGCAGCATTGTGTGCCATCCAAGCGTTGGTGGGAGCCGGTTTCACGCGGTTGGCAATGGCGAAATGGAATTTGGCACGCCCGTGGCGCTCGTCATTTCCTCTGGCACCGGCAGGTGCAAAGAGCGCAATCGCTTAAACTTGACGCATGAATGCCGTCCTCAATTCCTCCGCAGACATTCACGCTTACATGCAAGGCGTGGGCGCGCGTGCGCGCGCCGCATCGCGTGCGATGGCGCGTGCTTCGACTGCCGCGAAGGACGCAGCGCTCTCGTCCATCGCCGCGGCCATTCGCGCCAACAAGGCGCAACTGCAAACCGAAAATGCCAAAGACCTGGCCGCGGGCCGCGCCAAGGGTCTGGACGCCGCCATGCTTGATCGCCTCACGCTCTCGGACAAAGCAGTCGAGACGATGGCGCAAGGCCTCGAACAAATCGCCGCGCTCGCCGACCCGGTTGGCGAAATCAGCGATCTCAAATTCCGCCCCACCGGCATACAAGTCGGGCGCATGCGCGTGCCGCTCGGCGTGATCGGCATCATTTACGAATCGCGCCCCAACGTCACCGCCGACGCGGCCGGCCTGTGCCTCAAGAGCGGCAACGCGTGCATTCTGCGTGGCGGCTCGGAGGCGCTGCATTCCAATCAGGCGGTCGCCGCTTGCGTGCGCGAAGGCCTCAAAGCGGCGGGCCTGCCCGAAGACGCGGTGATCGTGATCGACACGCCCGACCGCGCAGCGGTGGGTGAACTCATCACCATGACCGAGTACGTCGACATCATCGTGCCGCGCGGCGGCAAGGGCCTGATCGAGCGCCTGATGGCCGAGTCAAAGATTCCGATGATCAAACACCTCGACGGCATCTGCCACGTCTACATCGACGATGCGGCCGACATCGACAAAGCGGTGTTCATCGCCGACAACGCCAAGACCCAGCGCTACGGCACCTGCAACACCATGGAAACGCTGCTGGTGCACGCGGCCATCGCACCCAAGGTGTTGCCGCGTCTCGCAAAAATCTACGCGGACAAAGGCGTGGAATTGCGCGGCGACGCGGCCACAGTCAAGCTCGCGCCCGCAGACATTACGATGAACGCCGCGACCGAAGAAGACTGGCGCACCGAATACCTCGCGCCAATCCTCTCGATCA
>JANNCZ010000278.1:0-2176 GCA_031387185.1 Burkholderiales bacterium | reverse complement strand
TGAGTGTCTTCAAAAAACGTTCGTCGGCAGCACCGTTGCGACCGCCCTGCTTGATGCCGTTCTTCGCGCTGTGCGTACTCTTGACGGCAGCGGACCTGACGGCGGAATTTTTTTCCGCTCCGATGCTGTTGACGGTGGATTTCATGATGAAGGCCTCCTTGATGCAGGATCGATTTTATCAGCGGTGCCGGGACGGCAGCGGTATCTGCGGATTTTTTTCGCTGCGTTGCAGGGCGCAGCGAGTGAGGCGGCGCAGCAGCAAGCATTCTTCATCGAAGCTCAGAGGAACATTCACATGAACCACCGCCGCAAACTCCTCGCCGCATTGGGCACCGGCGCGCTCAGCAGCGCGTTGCCGGCCGTCGCGCAAGCGCCCCGCATCGATTGACGCCGACTTCCTCGGCGGCTTTCCCCAGGGCATGCGCGAGCGTGGCTCCGTCGAGGGCAGCAATTTCGTCATCGAGTGGCGCTTTGCCGATGGCGACCTCGCGCGCCTGCCGGGCCTGGCCAACGAATTAGTGCAGTTGAAGCCCGATGGCATCGTCGCATCCGGGCCGCAGGCCATCAGTGCGGCGCAACAGGCCACCGCCACGATTCCCATCGTGATGGGCGTTCCGGGTGACCCGGTAATTCAAGGGTTCGTCGCAAGCCTGGCGCGTCCTGGCGGCAACACCACCGGGGCGACGGTCAACGCCGGCGACATTTACGCCAAGCGTCTTCAGATGCTGCTGGAAATGTCGCCAAAGCTCACCCGCGTGGCCCTGCTGATGAATCCCGCCAACGGCGCCCATGTGACGGCTCTGGCGAGCGTTCAGGCAGCGGCGCAAAAAACCAAGGTGACGATTGTGCCGGTGGAAGCCCGGACATCACTGGATATCGATGCGGCATTTGCCGTCATCAAGCGCGAGCGGGCCGGGGGGCGTGCTCACGCAGCCCGACGCCATCTTCAACCCGCATATGCGCCAGATCGCGGATCTCGCCCTGAACCAGCGCCTGCCCCTGATCACGGGGATTCGCGAATACGTCGACGCGGGTTGTTTGATGAGCTACGGCGCGAGCTTTCGCGACAACTTCCGCCGCGCCGCCTACTACGTTGACCGCATCTTCAAAGGCACCAAACCGGCTGACCTGCCGGTCGAGCAGCCGACCCGGTTTGAACTCTTTATCAACGGCGAGACCGCGAAAGCACTGGGCCTGAAGATTCCACACTCTCTGCTGATTACGGCGGAGCAGGTGATCGAATGACGGTGATGGGTGAGAATAAGGGGTGAATGCCAGGGCAGGTAGCTGTGGTAATCCGCTTCGCAGAAAAAGTACGCCTCGCGCTTGTGGCCGCGCTGGACGATGTGCGGCGTCTTCGGTGCAGGTGGTGGTAAGGGCGTTGCCCGGTAGTATGATTGGCGCGCTTGCGTTGCATACATGGAAGGAGTCCCCCGTGCTCAAGAGCTACCCTGCACAACTCGATGGTGTCACCCTGCGCTGGCTGGATCGCGCACCGGCGCGCACGCCGGTCAAGCCTGTCATGGTGGTGGTGGACGAGTCCGATGGCGAAGCGGCGAACGCGCCGTCATACCGGCTGCAAGATCTGGTCGGCCGCCTCACCTGGCGCGGCGATGCCGTAAGCGAACAACGCGCCCAACGCGATGCCTGGTAAGCGCCTGCTGCTTGACACCAACGCCGTCGTCGCGCTGTTGCAAGGGCACACCGGGCTTGCAGCGCTGACTGACTGTGCCGAATGGCTCGGCATCTCGGTGATTACGGCTCTTGAATTTTCCGGATTCTCCGGCTTGACGGACGCTGACCGGGCGCTGTTCGCCGAATTCATGGCGCGCGTGGAGGTCATTGATCTGACCATTACCGACCATGTCCTGATCGATACGATCAACACCCTGCGCGGCTCACGCACACTCAAACTGCCCGATGCCATCATCCTGGCCAGCGCCGCCGTCAAACAGGCGGTGCTTTTGAGCCGGGACGATCAACTGCTGCGGCTCAGCGGCGTGGTCGCCGGAACAGCGGTGCAGGGTTTTTGATTCGGCACAGGCCACATCGCCAGGAGGCTCATGGATTGGACTTCTCCAGCCTTGATGCGCTCCAGAGATGCGCTTGAAAAATATTCGAGCCGTACCCCTTTGATCTCCTTTGATCTGATTCTTTGATCTGATTGCGGCGTATC
>JANNCZ010000254.1:0-28579 GCA_031387185.1 Burkholderiales bacterium | reverse complement strand
GGTCATCCGCCGTAAAACCGATTTACCTTGTCAGCCACATAAGCAATCTGATCCTCGGTAAGGTGCTGATGATGCGGCAACGCCAGCACGCGATCGCACTGCCGCTCAGCCACCGGCATGTCGCCCTTCTCGTAACCGAATTTCGCAGCGGCCCTGTGTAGATGTAGGGCGGTGCCGTAGTACACCAATGATTCGATGCCGTGCCCGGTGAGGTAATCCTTGAGCTTGTCGCGGTCATCAGCCTGGGTGATGAACATGACGTAGGAGTTGTGCTCATGCGGTTTTTCCGCGGGGATCATGATCGGTCCCTGCTTGATGAGCTGGTTGTAGAGCTCAACATTGCGGCGGCGGCGATCCACCACGCTCTTGAGGCGGGTCAGGCGAAAACTGAGCACCTCGGCATTGAGGGAGTCAAGACGCGAGTTGACGCCATACAGGACGCAGTTGTCGCGCGATTCGAGGCCGTGCGTGCGATACAGGCGCACCTTGCGCGCCACTTCGTCGTCATTGGTGCTCATGAAGCCGCCGTCGCCGAGTGCGTTGAGGTTCTTGAGCGGATGCGCGGAAAACGCCGCCGCCTGCCCAAAGCTGCCACCGTGGCGCTGTTTGTAGTACGCCCCCATGGTCTGGGCGGCATCCTCGATCACCAGCAATTTGTGCTTGTTGGCGATGTCCATGATCGCATCCATGTCGGCGATACGGCCGATCCAGTGCACCGGCATGATGGCCTTGGTGCGCGGCGTGATGGCCGCCTCGATCTTGGCGGGGTCGATGTTCTGGTCGTCGCGGACGTCGACGTAGACCGGCGTCGCCCCCACGTGCACGATGGAGCCGGTTGTAGCCACGAACGACACCGGCGTGGTAATCACTTCGTCGCCCTTGCCGATGCCATGGGCCCACAATGCCATCATCAGGGCATCGGTGCCCGAGTTGAGGCCGACAACGTGTTTTGCGCCGACATACTTGGCGGCCTGCTGTTCGAAATCGCTGACTTCCTGCGTCAGTACGAAATGCCCCTTGGACAGCACGCGCTCGACGCAGGCGAGCAATTCAGTCTTTTCTTCCGCATAACGCTGCAGAAGATCGATGAAGGGGACTTTGACGGCGGTGCTCATGAACGTTTTCCCAAATAAAAATTGCGTACAGTCTCGATGACGTAGTCGATTTCGTCGGTAAAAAGGTGCTGGTCCACCGGAAAGGTGATGCATTCGCGCGCATGCCGGTCGGTCACTGGAAACGCGCCCGGCTGGTAGCCGAGAAATTTCAGCGCATCCTGCAGGTAGAGCGGAATCGGATAATGGACCTTGGCTTCAATGCCCTGCTCGATGCAGTACTTGAGCAGTTCGTCACGGCGTTCGACGAACAGGATATACAGCAGGTAGACGTGTTTGACGCGCGGGTTACGCGGCGGCACGCGCACGCCCTGCACACCGGCGAACCCGGCGTCGTAACGCGTGGCATTGATGGCACGCTGCTTCACGATGCTAGGCGTCTGCGGCACGATGTACTTGCCGACCACTGCCTGCACCGAATCGAGCCGCGTGTTGTAACCCAGAATCTCCATTTCATCGCGGCTGCGCAGGCCATGATTGCGCAGCAGGCGCACCTTTCGGTTCATATCGTCGTCGTTGGTGACGATGATGCCGGCATCGCCCCACACGTTGATGATTTTCAGCGGGTGCATAGAAAATCCCGATGCCACGCCAAAGCTGCCGATGCGCTTGCCGTCGAACTCGCCCATCAGGCTTTGGCAGCCGTCTTCGACCACCGGCAGGCCGTGCCGGTGCGCGATCTCCATCACGCGCGGCATGTCGGTCGCGTCTCCCGTCAAATGCACCGGGATGATCGCCTTGGTGCGCGGCGTGATGGCGGCCTCCAGCTGGTCCACGTCCATGCAAAAACTGTCGTCGCAGTCGATAAATGCGGGACGGGCACCCACCTCATTGATGGCGCCCACGGTAGCCCAGAAGGTGTTGGCACAAGTGACCACCTCATCGCCAGGCCCGAGACCAAGCGCCTTCAGCGGCAGCTTGATGGCATCGGTCCCGGAACCGACGCCGATCGCATGCTTGACGCCAAGCATCTCGGCAAACATCGCTTCGAACTCGCTCACCGGAATTCCGAGGGTGAAATCGCCGGAACGCACCAGTTGCCGCAATTCCTCAAAAATCAGACCCGGATCTGCGTACTGTTGCGCGAGCGGCGAATAACGCACTTTCACTTAAAAGGGGCCCTTGAAAAATGGATCAGGAACGTCAACAGGCAGACCCCCACGTTTGTGTTCGAGGTCAACAACCGCATTTGCGACTAACTCCGGTGCAATACCAAGCATCGTACCGGCCTCGCGCAGGATACGCACCGCATCAGGATAGTAGCCTTGCACCAAGCCGCGCGAACTCGGCGTCGGATGATCCGGCAGGCCGATGCGCACCGGCGCCGTCTTAAGTCTGTCGAAAGACCGGGCAACCACCTGTGCCACGACTTCAGCGCCGATACCGAACTGCAAATAGCCGGTGTCGACAGTGAGGAGTCTGCCAGTTCGGCCGACCGATTCGAACACCCGATCCAACTGCAACGGTCGCAGCACGCGAAGATCGAACACCTCGGTGGAGAATCCAAGGCGCTCGAGTTGGTCCGCCGCGCGCATCGCCTCCAGCGTCATGTACGAAGTCGAGACGATGGTGAGGTCGGCACCCTGCCGGAGCGCTCGCGGTCCATCCAGCGGCTCGACGTAATAGCCTATCGGCACCTGGCCTTGGCTATAGTGACACCAGCGGTGCTCGATTACCAGTACTGGATTGTCATCCTCAATAGCGGCAATTATCATCCCCTTCGCATCACGCGGATAAGTTGGCATAAGAACCTTAAGGCCGGGAAAGTGCGAAAACACCGCCTCAAGACTCTGAGAATGCTCCGGTCCCTGCCCCCACCCCCGACCGACTACCATGCGAATAACCAACGGTACGGTGTGGCGCCCGTTGCTGACGTAATGTGCCTTCGCGGCATTGTTCACAATCTGCTCCATCGCCAGCAGGGCAAATTCAACGCGATGAAAGCTCAGAATCGGGCGCTTGCCCACAAGCGCGGCACCAATGGCCACGCCGGTCAACGCATTCTCCGCCACCGGCATTTCAATTATGCGCTCGGAGCCGATGTGATCCGAGAGACCGGCAATCGTTCCGTATACAGACGATGGATCGTCAACGCCTTCGGCCATGAACACGACTTCCGGGTGCCGGATCGCCGCTTGAATCAGACCATCGCGAATAGCGTCGCCCATGTTGATCGTTTGCAGTACCTCTGTCATCGCATCATCCGGCATACACGTGCAGGGCCGCACTGTCTGGTGTCGGCAGCGGAGCCGCTCTCGCAAAGTCGAAAGCAGATTCGATTTCCGCCCGAAGGCCTCGCGCCACCGCTTCGAAGTCGGCTATGTCAGCGAGTTGTGTGTCTGCCATATATGTCTTGATGCGTTCGATCGGGTCCAGGGCCTTCCATTCGAGAAATTCGTACTCGGAACGATAGCCAATGTGGTTGTCGAAATTCGGCCCGCAGTGTTCCCGCCATCGATAGGTTTCGAACACCAGGAAAACTGGCCCCGCGCCGTCACGCGCATGTTGCACCGCCTCACGCGCAGCCGCCGAAACGGCTTGCACGTCGTTGCCGTCGGCATTGATGCATTTCATCGCATGCGCCGTTGCCAAATCCGCTAGTGGCCGCGCTGGCTGCCGCGACTTCAGCGGTGTGTAAACGCTGTAGAGGTTATTCTCGCAAATGAACAGAACAGGCAGCTTGTTGAGGCTGGCGAAATTTGCACTCTCGTGGAAAACCCCTTCCTCGACACAGGCATCGCCAAAAATCACCGCCGACACGCGACCGTTGCCGTCAATCCGGTCGGATAGCGCAGTCCCCACCGCCAGCGGAATGGAACTGGCGACGATGGGAACGCTCGCGATCAATCCGCGATCCGGATCGGACAGGTGCATGGACCCGCCGCGCCCCCCAAGGCATCCGGCCGCCTTACCATAGATTTCGGCTAGCATCGCACGCAGATCACCCCCTTTGGCGAGATAATGTGCATGGCAGCGATGTGTGCTGAACAATCGGTCTGTCGGTCGTAATTCCTGACAGACCCCTACGGCTACAGCCTCCTGACCGATTGACAAATGGACCGGGCAGCGCATTTCTTGCTCCGCGTATCGACTCGCAATGGTTTCCTCGACGAGGCGGATATAAAGGAGTTCTCGAAGCAATTTCAGACCAGAAGACGTATCTAAGGACAACAGATTTGCCAAAACGGATCTCTTTCAAGGATGCGGGCAAAGACTCAAGGAAATTATCCTTAATCAGGCTTTTGCAAATACATCTACGCAATTTCAGGATCGCCTGGAAATTTTCCGGCAGCTTAATTTTGCACCTACAAACCTCAGTCGACTCAGGGCCTGCAGTCGGCATCCGGCATGTGTCACTGGCTTCCATGGCAAAATTCTATGTCTAAAAACCGGGACAGAAATTTATACAAATTTACAGCCTAATTATATCTCTGGCGCTGCCTGTCTAGGCTGCCCCGGGTAAGCCACAATCCACTCATGAAAATGCTCAAGCTAACAATAACGCGTTTATTCAAACTACCGTTTTACTTTGTTGCGGTTCCATCTGTCCTGATAATTCGCATTATTGCCCCTTGGTACCTTGTTCGTTTCGGCGGGTTAATCAGCACCCGCATTGGTCACTTTGCGGCCAATACTGAACTCTATCTTTGCGAAAAGGACGCGGGAATAAACGTTCCGAAACGGCGTCATATAGATCTTTTCTATGTCCAGACTTGGCCCCCCGTTTCCAACAAGCAGTTGGCGCTCATGTGGAAGCGAGTCTTGCACATATGGCCTACCTCGATTCTCAATCCAATCGTAAGAATCAACCGCCTGCTACCCGGGAGCAAGCAACACGAAGTTGGGCACAATACCCAGCACGATCGCGATGTATTTAATCTTCTGGATGAGTCCCCTCCCCACCTCAAATTCACCGAAGAAGAAGAACAGCGCGGCCTGGAAGGGCTCGAAAAAATGGGGCTACCGACAGGGGCACCCTTTGTTTGTCTAAATGTCCGCGATAGCGCTTATTTGGATTCTCAGATGCATGGGGATTGGAGCTATCACGACTATCGCGATAGCAACATTCAAAATTACGTGAGTGCCGCCGAAGCGTTGGCGAATAGGGGCTATTTCGTGCTTCGAATGGGGGCCGTTGTGCGAGAGCCAATGATAAGTACTCATCCCAGAGTACTCGACTATGCAACCAATGGTAGCCGAAGCGATTTTATGGACATCTTTCTAGGGGCAAAATGCGATTTTTGTATATCCGTTGGCTCTGGCTATGGATCAGTGCCCGTGATATTTCGTCGGCCGATGGTCTACGTCAACTACGTACCCTTTGGAATTCTTTACACCTTCAGTCCAAAGTTCCTCAGCATCACCAAACATCACATTTCCGAATCTACAAATAAAGAGATGACTCTATCCGAAATTTTCAACGCCGGCGTTGAGCAAGCCTCGGCCACATCTGACTTCAAAAATATGCAGGTTAAGCTCATCGACAATACGCCAGAAGAAATTCTCGACATTGCCATAGAAATGGCCGATCGCCTAAATGGAAGCTGGCATCCATCCGAAGAAGATGAGGTGCGCCAACGACAATTTTGGACGTTATTTCAAGATCGGGTCAAGGATATGGCGTTTGGTGGTCAGCCAATGCACGGCAGAATGCGCGGCTTTTTTGGGGCAGGCTTCCTGCGAAAAAATCCTGGCTGGCTGCAATAAAACAGGATCTGATGTGTGCGACGTACTCAGCCAACATGTGCGAGAGTGCTTGGATAACGTCAGCGAAATACTTGGTGAATCCCTCAGCGGCAACAACAGCTGTTCCGCGGAGGAAATCGCCAAAACGCGTACCAGGGGTTGCGCCATTGGGTGGTTAAAAATCCGTTCGGGTGCCGTCAACTGACGGGAAGCGAACCTGTTAGACCGGGCCCGGATAGTCGGCAAGCTGTGGCGAAGAAGTTAAAATTCGAATTCACTTTCGTTGTGCTTGGGGTTGTTTGCCGAGCGGTTGCCGATCCCGATTAACCCAGTGATGCCGTGTGAGCCCGTTCATGTTTGATGACAAAACAATTCTGATCACCGGCGGTACCGGATCCTTCGGCAAAGAGTTTGTCAGAACCGTGCTGGCACGTTACAAACCAAAAAGGTTGATCGTTTTTTCGCGGGACGAACTCAAGCAGTTCGAGATGCAACAGGAGTTTGATGCTACGCCAATGCGCTACTTCATCGGCGACGTGCGTGATCTGGAGCGGCTCCGCCAGGCGATGCGTGGCGTTGACTATGTCGTACATGCGGCCGCCCTGAAACAGGTGCCGGCCGCCGAATACAATCCGATGGAATGTATCAAGACCAACATTCACGGTGCCGAGAACGTCATTACTGCCGCACTTGAGAATGAAGTTGAAAAAGTGGTGGCGTTGTCCACTGACAAGGCCGCGAACCCGATCAACCTGTATGGCGCCACCAAATTGGCTTCGGACAAGCTGTTTGTGGCGGCCAACAACATGACCGGATTCCGCCGCACGCGGTTTTCCGTGGTGCGCTACGGTAACGTGGTCGGTTCGCGCGGGTCAGTCGTTCCGTTTTTCCGCAAGTTGATAGCGCAAGGCGAACCAGCCTTGCCAATCACTGATCCGCGTATGACGCGCTTTTGGATCAGCCTGCAACACGGCGTGAATTTTGTGCTGGAAAGCTTCGGCCGCATGCACGGCGGCGAGATTTTTGTACCCAAGATTCCCTCGGTGAGGATTACCGATCTGGCCGAGGCGGTAGCGCCGGGAATGCCGACCAAAGTTGTCGGTATTCGGCCGGGAGAGAAGCTGCACGAGGTAATGTGTCCGGTGGATGATGCCCATCTGACAATCGAGTTCAACACCCATTACGTGATCCGTCCATCAATCGTGATTGCGCACGTGATTGACTACTTCACCAATTTGGCGGGTGAACGGGGGCAGGCGGTTGCCGACGGGTTCGAATATGTCTCAGGGGGCAATCCGCATTTTCTTACCGTGGAGCAGCTCCGAGAAATGGAAGTGGCATGATTCCGTACGGGCGGCAGTCGATTGATGAAAGTGATATCGAGGCCGTCGTTGAGGTATTGCGCTCGGATTGGCTGACGCAAGGGCCGGCTGGGCCGGCGTTCGAGCAGAGCGTCGCGAGCTACTGCGGCGCACGGCATGCCGTTGCAGTTTCTAATGCGACGGCTGCTTTGCACTTGGCTTGCCTGGCGCTTGGGGTGGGCCCAGGCGATCTGGTTTGGACTTCGCCGATTAGTTTCGTTGCCTCTGCGAATTGCGCCCGCTATTGCGGCGCGGATGTCGACTTTGTCGACATTGACCCCGGCACCGCCAATATTTGCACCACCGCCCTCGAGGAAAAACTTCATGCCGCCAGCGTGGCGCGCCGCATTCCCAAAGTGCTAATTCCAGTCGATTTTGCCGGTAACCCCTGCGATCAAAGGAAAATTCGTGAGTTGGCGGACGCTTATGGATTTGCGATTATTGATGATGCGTCTCACGCGCTTGGCGCTGAATATGAAGGCAACAAGATCGGCGCCGGGAATTTCGCCGACATCACGGTGCTTAGTTTTCACCCGGTAAAAATGGTAACGACTGCCGAAGGCGGAATGGCTCTCACCGCCAACGCCGTGCTGGCGGGCAAGCTTCGGCGGCTGCGCACGCATGGTATTACGCGCACGCGCGACGAAATGGAATTCCCGTCATCGGACGAATGGCGTTATGAGCAGATTGACCTCGGCTTTAACTATCGAATGACGGATGTCCAAGCGGCTCTGGGGAATAGCCAGATGCGTCGGTTGAACCAGTTTCTTGACATTCGGCGCAGAATTGCCAATTCGTACCGGGAGCAATTGGCGCACGTAAATCTGCGGTTTCTGGATCAAGCGGAAGATCGCTGCTCGTCACATCATCTGTTTGTCGTTCGATTGAAATCTGCCTGCGCTCGCAGGCATGTGTACAACAAAATGCGCAGTGCCGGAATTGGGGTGAATGTCCACTATATGCCGATTCATCTTCAGCCCTACTACCGCCGGCTCGGATTCACCTCTGGAAATTTCCCGGCGGCTGAAGCTTATTATGACTCGGCGCTCTCTATTCCGATCTTTCCCGGCTTGACTCCGTCAATGCAGGAGACCGTGATTCGCGAACTGAAAACCGCAGTCCACGAAGCGGAGCGTCTTTGAACCCGCCAATGGCGCGGTGTGGGTGGTGGGAACCTACTTTTTCCGGGGCAATGGCCACGTCGATTGCCTCGAGCGACGGGCGAAAATCCCGCCGATTCATGCGTGCGCCCTCGGTGATTTTTGCCTGTACCGGCGCAACGTCAAATCCGCATTGGGAGTGGGTATTGCATGACACAATCCATTGAGATTATTGCCGAGCTCGCGAATGCCCACGAAGGCAAAATCGAGATCGCGAAGAAAATTTGCAGTGCCGCCGCTGAGGCAGGCGCAGATGCGATCAAATTCCAGATTTTTTATGCGGATGAGATTGCCGTTCCGTCGTTTTCATACCATTCGCTCTATCGTCAATTGGAGCAGCCTGCGGCGGTGTGGGAAGAGTTGACTAATTTCGCGCGATGCTGCGGTTTGCGGGTGTACGCCGACGTTTCCGGTCGTGAGAGTGCTCTCGTGGCGCTCAATCTGGGACTAGAGGGTTACAAAATTCACGCGGCAGACGTGTCCAATGAAGCGCTATTGCGATCAATTGGCGCTGCTGGCAAAAGAATTTTTCTGTCGTGCGGCGGGTCTTTTGTGACTGAAACCGCAGATGCGATCCGTACCTTGCGTAGTGCCGGTGCCACCGACATCGTGTTGATGCACGGGTTCCAGAGTTATCCGACAAAACTCGAAGACTCATTTTTGTTGAGAATTGGTGCTCTTGCCGCAAAACACGGCTTGCCTGTGGGCTACGCCGGTCACCTGGACGGCGGCACCGAGACCGCAGTTCAATTGCCTTGCTGGGCGGTTGCAGCAGGGGCAAGTTGTGTCGAAGTGCATATCACATTGGATCGCTCCGCTCAGGGACTTGACTATTTTTCATCGCTCGACCCGATAAATTTTCGCCGCATGGTGGATCAGGTGCGCGTGGCGGAGACTGCTGCCGGAAACGCGTCCCCGGTGCCGGGTGATGAGGAGCTTGCTTACAGGCGGGTTCACAAAAAACAACTCGTCGCTGTGCGAGAAATCGCGCAGGGCGAGGTCATCGGGCCAGAGAGTGTTGCTTTGAAGCGTGTTCCGAAGGTGCCATCCGGGCGCCCTTTGGACATGAGTCAAGCTATTGGCCGGCGTGCGGCGCAACTCATTCCCAATCACTCACCCATCAGCAGCAGGAATTTGCGAATGAAAACAGCAGCCGTAATTGCATGCCGCCTGGAATCGACGAGACTATTCGGCAAGCCCATGCAGTTGATAGGCGAGCACTCGATACTGGACCACTTGGTCGCGCGCCTGCGGCGGGCAACGTCGGTCGATTGTATTGTCCTTGCGATTGGGGATGCTCCCGGGAAAAGTGTTTTTCTCGACTATGCAGCGCGGCACGCCTTGCCGCACGTAGTGGGGTCCCAAGTTGATGTGCTGGCACGGCTTGTCGCTGGAGCCGAGTTGGTGCAGGCGGACATTGTCGTGCGGCAAACGCCCGACTGCCCGTTTACTTTCTGGCAGGACATCGATGAGTTGATCCATATTCATATCGATCAAAATGCCGACTATACGATCACCTCCGATTTACCGCTTGGCGCGGGCGTGCAAGTGATTTCCACCGACGCCTTGCGCACGTCCCATCGAAATGGACAGACGAAGCACCGCAGCGAATTGTGTGATCTGTTTATTATTGAGAATCCGGAAATTTTCAATATCGTTCGTAAACCTGCACCCGATAACCTCCGCAGGCCCCAGTACCGGCTTACGGTAGACACCCCTGACGATCTCAAGCTTGCGCGGTATCTTCAGGAGAAACTTGGCAAGCCGGGAGAGTTACTTGCCCTAGCCGACATCGTTGCATACTTGGACACGCATCCAGAAGTGGCCTTGATGAATGTGACGCCTTCGGCGAAAACGGGTTGAAAGGCTCATGCGTGGCACCACAGAGGGCATGGATTCGAGCGGACAGCTCGATTCAAATCGGCGGCGGGCATGTGATGCGGTGCCTTGCGCTGGCCGATGAACTGCGTCGGTGCGACGTAGAGGCTGCGTTTCTGTGCGTAGATTTGCCCGGTAACTTGTCGTGGTTAGCAAGATCCGCAGGATATCAAGTTGAGTGGGTAGGCACCGTGCGCAGCGGGTCGGATGCCGAGCGTTGGGACGCTGACGCCGACGCTTGTTCCGCGGTGGCCGGTCTTGGTGACGGCGATTGGCTGGTGGTCGATCACTACGGACTGGATCAGAGATGGGAAACAGCGATGCGGAGCCGGTTTCACAGAATTCTAGCGATTGATGACCTTGCTGACCGGTCACACGATTGCGATGTTTTGCTCGACCAAAACCGGATCGGTGAACGGACAAAAGATTACTCAAATCTAATCAAACCAGCGTGCAAGGTGTTGAGCGGACCGGGCTTCGCCCTGTTGTCGAGGCAATACTTGGAATGGCGGCGCAAGCAAGCGCCACGCGAAGGCCGGTTACGCAGGGTTTTGGTGTTTTTTGGCTCAGCCGATGAGGAGAACCATACACAAACCGCGCTGGAGGGAATTGCACTATGGGGCCGCGCGGTCGAGGTTACCGTAGTCATTGGTGCCGCGAACCCGAATCTTCAATCCATTGAAGCACAATGTCTTGGCATGGCATCGGCGCAATTGCATGTGCAGACTACGGAGATGGCGCGCCTGATCACGGAAGCGGACTGTGCCATAGGTGCCGCCGGCAGTTCAACATGGGAGCGCTGCTGCCTGGGCTTGCCGAGCTTGTTAGCGGTGTGTGCAGCGAATCAGGAAATCGTCGCTGAAACCGCCGCCGCGCAGGGCGTCGCGCATAATATGGGCCTGGCGCGGGAATTGACGCCCGAATCGTATGCTGCACAACTGGAGTGCTTGTCGGCGACGGTGTTGAAGGACATGGAGGCGCGCTCTCGAGTATTGGTTGACGGTAAGGGAGCCATGCGATTGGCGGAGGAATTGCTGCGGTGATCAGAATTGGCGCTCGCGAGATCGTGCCGTCACGGCCATTTGTAATTGCCGAGGCTGGAATTAACCACAACGGCAGCCTCGAGCAGGCGCATACCATGGTCGATGCTGCCAAGGCAGCCGGTGCCGATGCCGTGAAATTTCAGACCTTTCGTGCCGAGGATTTCGTCACGGATCGATCCGCACTCTACACCTACCGCTCCCAAGGTTGCGAGATCACGGAGCCGATGATTGACCTGTTCAAGCGCCATGAGTTTCCCGAAAGCAGCTGGCGCTCGATCAAGCAAAAATGCGATGCGGTCGGCATCATGTTCCTGTCGACTCCACAGAATCGCAGCGATCTCGACCTGCTGCTCAATATCGGCGTGCCAGCGCTCAAGATCGGTTCTGACGATTTCAATAACTTGCCGCTAGTGCGCGATTACGCAACAGTGGGACTGCCGCTTTTGTTGTCTTGCGGCATGGCAGATCTTGGCGAGGTACACGCCACGCTGACGGCTGCGGGCGCGTTCGATGACGGCAAAGTAATTCTTCTACTCTGTACGTCACAGTACCCGACGCCGGCTGAAGACGCCAACATGCGCCGTCTGACAACGCTGGCGGCCGCGTTTCCCGGGCTGACGTTGGGATTTTCCGATCATACGCAAGGCACGACTGCAGCCTGCATGGCGGTAGCGCTCGGCGCAGTCGTGTTTGAAAAACATTTCACAATGAGCCAGGACCTACCCGGGCCGGATCACTGGTTTTCCGAAGATCCGGCCGGCATGACGGCTTGGGTGGAGGCGATTCGCGAGGCTGGCAGGATGCTCGGCTCGCCCCGGTTGCAGGCCACGGCAGCCGAAGAGGCGATCAAGCTGATCGCGCGCCGGAGCATCGTTGCAACCGAAGATATTCAGGCTGGCACTGCCTTCGACACGGGTAACACTGCGCTGAAGCGGCCGGGGACCGGTCTGCCCCCGGTGTTTTTCGATGCCGTTATCGGACGCTGCGCCGCGCGCGATATTAAATCGGGTGAGCAGATAGCCTGGGGAGACTTCAGATGACCGAGCCTCTGAAATTTGATCAGGAATTCACCCATCTGACAGGATTTCCGCCCAATCCTTTTCATCCACTGGTATGGATTCACGGAGAGCCCGAAATTGGGCGCAATGTGTTCATAGGCGCGATGTCCGAGGTCAATGCCAAGGGTGCCCACGTGGTGATCGGCGATGATTGCGATATCGCCTCGTTCGTGGCGATCAACTGCGCTGATTCGCACAAGCGCTGCATTGGCATTGCTGATGACATTGAACGTCGCAACATCACAATCGAACACCATGTCTTTATCGGTTCGCATTGCTTCATCAAGGGTGGAGCGCATGTTGGACATCACACCGTGATCGCCGCTGGCACTATCGTGGAAGGAGTGGCGATTCCGCCGTATTCACTGGTGATCGGCAATCCGATGCAAGTCCGACCGGGCTACTATACTGATCGCTGTGCGGTAAAGTGAGTCTCATTCTTTCAGCGCACCAGCCGGCGTATATGCCTTGGCTCGGCTATTTCGACAAAATCCTGCGAGCCGATGTTTTCGTTTTTCTCGATCACGTCCAATTCGAGAAAAATAGTTTCATCAACCGAAACCAGATCAAGACGCCATTGGGACCTGACTGGCTGACAGTGCCGGTGCTATCCAAGGGGCATATGACGTCCAGCATCGCCGGTACGCGGGTTGATGACCGGCAACCTTGGCGCGAAAAACACTTGAAAACCCTGTCCCACAATTATGCGAAAGCTCGCTTTTTCGGAGAGCGATTCGGACGTTTGCAAGGGCTTTATGCCGTTCCCGGGGACAGCATTGCCGATATTTGCTGGGAACAATTGCGTTTCTGGCTGGATGAACTTGACTGCAAGACCCGCGTGGTCCGCTCTTCGACGCTTGAGACGGCTTCCCGGAAATCCGAATTGATACTGGATTTGTGCCGGCATTTTGGCGCGACGCGCTACATTTCAGGCTCGCTGGGCAGGGACTATCTTGAAGAAGGCTCGTTTGCACGCCTCGGTACCAGTATCGAATACCAAGAGTTTTCGCATCCCCGCTATGTGCAGTTACACGGTCAGTTCATTCCCTGCCTGAGCATTGTTGATGCGTGGATGAACACGGAGGACATTCGCGGTCTACTGGTTACGCCTGGTACGGTACGGGAGGCATCGTGAGCGTCTGCATGACTACGCTCCGCCTGGCAAGCGCCATTGACCGTGAGTTGATTCTCGCCTGGTGGGGAATTCCGGAGGTTAGAAGATTTACCACCACACGGCAACAGCCGTCGTTTGGCGAGTTGCTCGACCAGTTGAACCAGCCGGGACGGCGTGACTTCATGATCATCTATCAGGGCCGCCGGGTTGGCCGAACCTGCTTGACGGAGCAAAAGGAATTCGAGGAGTTGAGTCTATACATTGGCGAGGTCACTTTGCATGGACACGGTATAGGCACTACTGCCATAGGTTTGACCCTGCAACAGACTTCCAAGCAGGTGCGCGCTAGAGTGGTCAAGGACAATGCAGCCAGTTTGAAGGCATTTCTGGCAAACGAGTTTTCAATTCTAAAAGAGGACGGGACGGCGGTCTGGCTGGCCCATCCAGGAGGGACGCCTACATGACCCGCATCGCCGTCGTGGCCGCTCATCCGGACGACGAAATTCTGGGTTGCGGCGGGACTATCGCGGCCCATGCCCTTCGTGAACACGCTGTGAGCGTTCTGATACTCGCCGAAGGTATTGCCAGCCGCGACGGCGGCCAAGTGGAGGAGCAGCAGGAGCAATTGCGTCAGGCCGCGCGACGCGCCAACGGTATTGTTGGTACCGGCCGACTGGATTTCGGGTGTTTTCCGGATAACCGTATGGACCGAGTAGATCTGCTCGATGTCGTCAAGCGGGTCGAGGCGTTTTTTGCCGAGGTGAAGCCAGACTGCGTCTACACTCATTATCCAAATGATCTCAACGTAGACCATCGCATTGTCAGCCAGGCGGTGCTTACTGCGGGTAGACCTCTGCCCGGCGTGCAAACGACCACCATCCTGTTTTTCGAGACACCTTCATCCACGGAATGGTCCTGCATTCCGATGGGTGGAGGGTTCTCGCCAAACTGGTTTACGGATATCAGTGAAACACTGGACGTCAAACTTCAGGCCCTGCAGGCCTATGCGATGGAAATGCGTCCATTTCCGCATGCGCGTTCGCTGGAGGCGGTGCGACACCTCGCACATTGGCGTGGTGCCAGCGCTGGTTTGGCCGCGGCCGAAGCGTTTATGCTCGCGCGCCACTTGTGTAAATAATATTACCTATTTGCTGCCGTGGCGTGCCGAAATCCGTAGACGGTAGAAACCGAAACGGGCTAACCCCAGGCGCCCACGCGTACGTATCGCGCGCGTGGTGTTAAGCGCCGTTCTCATGCGGCCCGAACGTCCGAATATGCACATGAAAACACGATTTCTTGCTACCACCGCGCTTGAAGGCTTCTGGGACCCATCCCATCCGCTCTTGTTCCTTAACGAGGGCGGTAAGCGATTCAGCCGGCGCGAGCATTGGCTGAGGCTCGAGCATGAGACCTTGAATTTTTGTTGGCCCGAACCCGATCGTATCGACGATGCGTATCTCGGTCTAGTAGAGGAGTGCGCGGCGCTGTTACGCGCGCTGGTGCCGGTGCTGAACGCGATTCATGGCACCGAACATGCGGAACGTTACTGGCGCATTATGTTGCACGCATGGATCAGTCTATACTTGACCGTGCTGGTCGATCGCTATTCCGCCCTGTCGATGGCCGCTGACCGATATCCGCACCTAATTGTCTCGGGTAACCCGCAAGGCGACCCCGCCATTGCCAGTACATCATGGGAGTTTGCTACCTGGGTGGGCGAAGATCTGTTTAATCAATGGCTGTACGCGGATATCGCAACTGAATTGGGATTGCAATGCCGGCATTTCGAGACCGCGCATGCAGACTTGCAACCGCGTGCTGGAGCGCGTGGCCGGTTTCGTTCGATACGGCAGGTATTGAACGTGTTGGCCCATGCGTACCGTCCAAGCGATAGCATTTTGATGCGTGATAGTTATTTTGACGTTTCCTCACTCGCGCATTTCGCAATGGCTTCGGCGGGCCGGGTGAGGCCCGTTCATCCTCCCGCCCGAAGTTACGCGGCGAACGTGGATGGGGCGTTGCGCCAGCGCCTTAAAGGCATGATTTCCAGCGAAGGGCGGGGAGTACCAGGCATTGCCCGGCGACTGCTGGCGCGCTATTTTCCGACATGTTTTCTCGAGGGATACCGCAGTTTGCGTGACTCTGCGACCGCGATGTATCCCTCACGCCCCCGCGCCGTATTTACCGCGAACGGACTGTATTTCGATGAGACGTTCAAGCATTGGATCGGCGTTTGTACAGGGGGAGGCACACTGCTGCTCGGATCTCAGCATGGCGGCACGTTTGGCGTGCTGCGTGGGTTGATCGGGGTCGAGTTTGAACTGACAGTCACGGACCGGCTTTATACCTGGGGTCATGAAGTCGAATGGTGCGGCAAGCGCAGTCACGCCATGCCGGCCTCCAAGTTTGTTGCATTGGCCCCGGCTTCCCGTCAAAGCCGAAAGCAAAATCAGTGCATTCTGCTGGGCGGCACTATTGCACCCCGGTTTAATAGGGCGGCTTTGGCGTCGTGCTCCCCGCCGGCTTTTGCTGAATATCTTGACTGGCAGGGGCGATTCATCGAGGCGCTAGATGCGAAATGCCGTTCGCGGTTACGCTATCGGATGCACGAGACGGATTTTGGATGGGACATTCGCGAGCGCCTGCAGAAGCGTATTCCAGGATTGGAGTTTGATGACAACAGGCGATCCTTCCGCGACAGTCTGGCGGAATGTGATTTGTTTGTATGCGACTACATTGGCACCATCTATGCCGAGGCCATCGCCGCCATGGTGCCAACTATTTTGTTTTGGGATCCGCGCCTTAGTCCACTTACCCCGGAAGCTGAGCCAGTGTTTTCCGAACTAAGGCGGCAGGGAGTTCTTCACGACTCACCTGAGAGTGCGGCCGAGGCCGCCGGTTTGGCCTGTCGCGATATTGATGCGTGGTGGCAAGTACCCGCGCGGCGCCTGGCGATACTTGCGTTTCGAGAGTCGTTTGCGCGTTACCGCGAAGATGCGGCTGCTATCTGGAAACGAGAATTTGAGACGATCTTGTCGACCACCACCTAGTTGCGAGGGAATTCGAAGACTAAGCGTAGTCTTGCATTGGTAAAATTGGGTGATGCCGGGAACGAATTCGAGGCATGCAGACTTGGATAATAAATATTGGTGGTCGCGAACAGCAAATAGATACACGTGAAGAAAATACTCGTAACCGGGGCAGATGGATTTATCGGCTCTCACTTGACCGAGGCGTTGATCGCCGCGGGCCATGATGTCAGGGCCTTCGTACTCTACAACTCGTTCAACTCCTGGGGCTGGCTTGATTCGGCTCCAGCACCAGTGCGCGATAGCCTCGATGTATTCGCCGGCGATATTCGTGATCCGCACGGCGTCAAGCAGGCCATGCTGGGGTGCGACAGGGTGCTCCACTTGGCGGCGCTGATTGCAATTCCCTACTCATACCACTCGCCCGATACTTACGTTGACACCAACATCAAGGGAACGCTCAATGTCATGCAGGCGGCGCGAGAGCTTGGCGTAGAACGTGTAATACATACCTCCACCAGTGAGGTCTACGGGACCGCCCGCTTTGTACCCATCACCGAGGATCACCCGCTTCAGGGGCAGTCACCCTATTCAGCGAGCAAGATTGGTGCGGACCAGATTGCCTATTCTTTCTACGCCTCTTTTGGATTGCCGGTGACCATCCTCCGCCCGTTCAACACCTACGGGCCTCGTCAGTCTGCGCGCGCCATCATTCCGTCCGTTATCACGCAGCTTGCCGCTGGCAAACGCCAGATCAAATTGGGGGCACTGCACCCAACGCGCGATTTCAACTACGTCGCAGATACGGTGCAGGGGTTTAAAGACGCATTGGCTGCGACATCACCGATCGCGGGGGAGGTCATCAACGTGGGCAGCAATTTCGAGGTGTCCATCGGCGACACCGCCCGTTTGATTGCCCAATTGATGCACGTTGACGTTGAAATTGAAACTGACGCGCAGCGCCTGCGCCCGGCAAATAGCGAGGTGGAGCGCTTGTGGGCCGGGAATGCCAAAGCCGCGCAATTGCTTGGTTGGCACCCTGAGCACGTCGGTCTTGACGGATTCAAGCGGGGATTGCAGAAAACGATTGAGTGGTTTGCCGATCCAGCCAATCTGGCCCGCTACAAAGCCGACCGCTACAACCTCTGATGGCCGGCTTGCACATTCCAGAATTGATCGCGGCATTGCGCACGGTGCTGCCCGAGCGCGTTGCCCCCTATGCTCTGCACGAGCCGTTGTTTGCTGGGCAGGAGTGGCGCTACGTCAAGGAGTGCATCGATACCGGCTGGGTGTCATCTGCCGGTGAGTATGTGGGCTTGTTCGAGGCGAGCTTGGTCAAGCATACCGGGGCGGCATTTGCGGTGGCAATGGTCAACGGCACCAGTGCCCTCCACATGGCGCTACTCGCGGTAGGTGTGCGCCCGGGTGACGAGGTGCTCGTGCCCGCGCTGACATTTGTCGCAACGGCGAATGCGGTCAGCTTTTGTGGCGCGGTTCCACACTTTGTCGATAGCGATGCAGCATCGCTTGGCGTCGATGTGGCGAAGTTGGCGCACTACTTCTCAAACTCGCTGGCGCGTTCTGGCGGCGGGTGGGTCAATCGGCGAACCGGACGGCGCATTGCAGCGATGGTGGCGATGCATACCTTCGGACACCCCGTTGACCTGGATCCGCTGGCGGCATTGTGCGCGGAATATGCCATCCCGCTGATCGAAGATGCGGCCGAATCACTAGGCAGTTACTACAAAAATCGCCATTCCGGTCGCCACGGAGTAATTGCAGCCCTCAGTTTCAATGGCAATAAAATTGTGACCACCGGCGGCGGCGGCGCGCTGATTACCGGCGACCAAAACCTCGCTGCGCGGATTCGTCATCTTTCAACCACCGCAAAACTGCCACATGCTTGGGAGTTCTCCCACGACGAGCCCGGATATAACTACCGGATGCCCAACATCAACGCTGCGCTCGGTTGCGCGCAGATGGAACAGCTGGCCGGGTTCGTGGAAAGAAAGCGGCGGCTGGCGAAACGCTATGAAGCTGCGCTTGAAGCGGTTTCCGGAGTGCATTTTTTTGTTGAACCCACGTATGCGAAGAGCAACTACTGGCTCAACGCGATCATCCTTGACCAGCCATCAATGACTGCTCGCGATGACGTGCTGGCGCAGTTGCACCAGAACGGCATTTTGGCCAGACCGGCGTGGAAACTCATGAATTCCCTGCCCATGTACAGCGGGTGCCCGAGCATGGATCTTTCCTGTGCCGAGCGCCTTGCAGCCAGCCTGATCAATCTTCCCAGCAGTGTCAGTCTCGAACCGAGTCATGCCTGACCGGAAAATTTGTGTGGTTACCGGCAGCCGGGCCGATTACGGATTGCTCTTCTGGCCGATGAAAGCCATACAGTCCAACGCGCCGGCGCTGCGTCTTCAGTTGGTAGTTACGGGATCCCATTGCTCTGCGGCGCATGGACTCACCTGGCGCATGATCGAACAAGATGGGTTTGGTATCGATTTTCGGGCCGACGCCACCCCTCGGGGCGATGCAGGAGCGGACATGGCATGGGCCATCGGCGAAGGCGTCAAACAAATGGCGAAGGCCTATGAGGCGTTGCGCCCGGACGTGGTAATGGTTTTGGGCGACCGCTACGAAATTTTGGCTGCGGTTCAGTCAGCGCTGGTGATGCGGATTCCGGTGGCGCATATCGCCGGCGGGGACGTCACCGAAGGTGCTTACGATGACGCCATCCGCCATGCCATCAGCAAGATGGCGCAGGTCCATTTCGTCACCCATGAGCGTGCTGCGCAAAGGTTGCGGCAGCTTGGGGAAGATCCGTCGGCGATTCATGTGACTGGCAGTCCGGGAATTGACTACATACGGCATGTACGTTTGCTACAGCCTGCAGAGTTGGAGCAAAGTCTGGGAGTGCGCTTGCGCGAGTGCAATGCCGTCATTACGTTCCATCCCGTCACCTGGGGGCAGCGTACATCGGAACAGCAGCTGCAGGCGCTGCTTGATGCGCTGGGGCATCTCGATCTTGAATGGGGCTTGTTTTTTACCGGCGTAAACGCGGACAACGGTTACCAGACGCTGCGCGGCATGATAGAGGCGTTCGTCGAGCAGCACTCGAATGCCGTGTGTTTTGACTCGCTAGGCTCGGAGCGATATCTCAGCCTGGTGGCTTGCGCGACGGTGGTGATTGGCAATTCATCTAGCGGCTTGTACGAAGCGCCCTCACTGGGAACTCCTACGGTCAACATTGGCGACCGCCAACAAGGTCGCCCAAAAGCCGTTTCGGTCATTGATTGCGATGCTGAGGCTGGAGCTATCGGGCGGGCCATAGCTGAGGCGCTGGCTCTGCAACGCGGCCCGGTGGCAAATCCCTATGGCGACGGATTTGCAGCAGAGCGGATTGTGGAGGTGCTCAAGAGCTTGCCAGATACCGATGTGCTGCTTCGAAAGAGATTTCATGATCTCGATGCTTGACTGGCTTGGTCCATGCGTAAAGGTTATCGCTGAAGCTGGCGTCAACCACAACGGTTCGCCCAAACTGGCGCACGATCTGGTTGATGCCGCTGCCGGCGCTGGGGCCGACGTGATCAAGTTCCAGACGTTTCGCGCCGACGAGCTTGTGACGCAGAACGCACCCACGGCGGCCTATCAGAAACATGCCACCAGTGAGAGTTCACAATGGCAAATGCTTCGTGCGCTTGAGCTCGATCAAACCGTCTTGCGGGAATTACAAGCAAGAGCGCAATCGCACGGCATGGAATTCTTATCGACACCGTTCGATGCGGGCAGCGCCGATTTTCTGGCGCGCGACATGCAATTGCCGATACTGAAAATAGGTTCAGGCGAGATCACCAACGCGCCGTTGTTGCTGCACATTTCACGGTTGCAGCGCCCGGTCATTTTGTCGACGGGCATGAGTACCCTTGACGAGATCCACAACGCCCTTGCAGTGTTGGCATTTGGATATGCAGGCGATACTGCGCCTCCCGGCCCGCAATCCTTCGAAGCGGCCTGGCGCAGCGAGCAGGGTTTCCGGATGGTCCAGCAGCGGGTGGCACTCTTGCATTGCACGACCGAATACCCGGCTCCTTTTGAGGAGGTCAATTTGCGGGTCATGCAGACATTGCGCGACAGGTTCGGCTTACCGGTAGGGTATTCTGACCATACCAAGGGAATTGCGGTTGCCGGGGCTGCTGTCGCGCTCGGCGCAAGAGTGATCGAAAAGCACTTCACGCTCGATCCGGGTTTGCCCGGACCGGACCACAAAGCCTCACTCGCGCCAGATCAATTCGGCATGATGATTCGTTCGATTAGGCAGATCGAGAGCGCGTTGGGGACGACGGACAAAATGCCAACTGCTTCTGAGTTGCCGAATCGTCTGGTAGCCCGGCGCAGTCTGGCAGCAATTCGGCAGATCGATCGGGGCGATTTGTTTTCCGGCGACAATCTAGGAACGAGACGCCCCGGCAGCGGTCTGGCACCGGACAGACTGTGGGATTTTCTCGGGAAGCCAGCGGCGCGGAGTTATGCTGCTGGGGACTTGATTGAATAGTTCATCGAACTTCCTTCACAGCCCTGGATGCGATCGTTCCAAGGTCGTTCCCGGGTTTGGCTGACAGGCAAACATGATTGAGTGGCGCAATACGCTGGTTTCACCCTCCGCGAGCATTCGCGAGACTATCGCGCGCATCGACGCCGGTTCGATGCAGATTGCGCTCGTGGTAGATGGCAATGGCCGCCTGCTCGGCACTATTACGGATGGTGACGTGCGCCGCGCAATACTCAAGGGTGTTTCTCTTGATGGTCCAGCCGAGAGCGCAATGAACTCCCGGCCCACCGTAGCCAAACGCAACGAGCCTCGTGAGCAGATCATGGCCACCATGCGGCATCGTTTGTTGCACCAGATTCCCATGGTGGACGATGATGGCAAGGTCATTGGAATCGAAGTGCTGGACAGCTTGCTCTCAAGTCAACCGCGGGAAAACGAGGCCGTCATCATGGCCGGCGGTCTCGGTAGCCGCTTGCAGCCGTTGACTGAGGACACACCCAAGCCGATGCTGCACATAGGCGGCAAGCCGATCCTCGAAACCATTGTTGAATCACTGATTGATCACGGGTTACGGCGGTTTTATCTGGCGGTGAATTACAAGTCGGAGATCATCAAGGACTATTTTGGCAATGGTGAAAAATGGGGAGTCTCGATTCGCTATCTCGAAGAGACTACCAAGCTGGGTACTGCAGGCGCACTGTCGTTGCTGCCCAAAGCGCCCGAGTTGCCGCTGATTGTTATGAACGGCGATGTGCTCACCAAGGTCAATTTTCAGCATTTGCTGGAATTTCATGCTACCCAAGGCGCACCTGCCACCATCTGTGTCCGGGAGTACGATATTCAAATACCGTTTGGGGTCGTTACTTTGGATCGCCAGCGGGTTGCGGCGATTGATGAGAAGCCCTTGCACCGTTTTTTTGTCAACGCCGGCATCTACGTTTTGGATCCGGGTGTATTGAGGCATGTGCCGGCTGACCGGGAATATGACATGCCCGCTTTATTCGATCATTTGCTCAAAGAAGGGCGTCCGCCCGCTGCGTTCCCAGTGCGTGAATACTGGCTCGACATTGGCAGGCTGGACGACTTTAAACGTGCGAGCGGCGAGTACGCCGGAGTGTTCAGGTGATCGGCGCGGAGCGAGTGCTGGCCGTGATTCCGGCGCGCGGCGGTTCCAAGGGTGTGCCCCGAAAGAATATCCGGGAGGTGCGTGGCAAACCCTTGATCGCTTGGACTATTGCTGCGGCACGGAGGTCAAAATATCTCGACCGGATCGTCGTGTCAACTGACAGCGATGAAATTGCTGAAGCAGCGCGCGTATATGGTGCCGAAGTGCCGTTTATGCGGCCAGCACACCTGGCTGCCGACGACACGCCGGGTATTGCGCCGCTGCTGCATGCGCTGGATCAATTGCCAGGTTATGGTTGGGTGGTGCTATTGCAGCCGACATCGCCATTGCGCAGGTCTGGAGATATCGATGCCTGCCTGGACATTTGCAAACAGCGCAACGCCCCTGCATGTGTCACGATGACGATGGCATCGCCGCCTGAGTTGATGTTTCGGATCGATCAAGCAGGCACTGTCTCTCCCGTGCTGGGCTGGGGTGGGGTGGCCACGCGCCGCCAGGATCTGCGAAACGCCTACGTCCTGAATGGAGCGGTCTATGCAGCACGCAGCCACTGGTTGCGTTCCACCGGGGGATTCTTGAATGAAGAAACCGTGGCATACGTCATGCCGCAGGAACGTTCTCTCGATATTGATACAGAATTTGATCTCAACTTATTCGCGAATATGAAGGCATCCAAAGATGGGTACTTTGATGAAACATGATGTGGCCAATCGCTACAACCTGCCGCTTGACGTTAGATACTGCAAAAAATGCACAGTCTCCAATCAGAGGCCTCGGATTGCATTTGACGAGCACGGTGTTTGCAGCGCCTGCAACTATGCCGAGTACAAGCGCAGCCATGTCAACTGGGTTGATCGAGACCGTGAACTGCGTGAGTTGTGTGACAAGCATCGCAAGAGCGATGGTGCCTATGACGTTATTGTGCCGGTGAGCGGGGGCAAGGATGGCGGCTTCGTGGCTCATCAGCTCAAGTATCACTACGGCATGAACCCGCTTACGGTGACCTGGGCACCGTTGCTGCCGACGGAGATTGGGCGCAAGAACTTGCACAATTTCATTCAGGCCGGGTTTGACAACATTCTGGGTACGCCAAATGGCATCGTTACGCGATTGCTCACCAAGCTCGCTTTTCTGCATCTCGGCGATCCTTTCCAGCCGTTTATTTACGGCCAGACCAACTTTCCGCTGAAAATGGCGGTGCAACACGGCGTTTCGCTGATCATGTATGGCGAGAACGGGGAAGTGGAATATGGCGGCGACATGAAGAATGCATTCCGCCCGACACGCGAAATTCAGGATCACGACAAACACTACTTTTCCGGCTTGCCGCCGGAGTTCTGGCTGGACCATGGCGTCAATGCCGCCGATATCGCGCCTTTTCTGCCACCCAAGTTCGAACTGGTCCAGCGCAACCGGACGGAAATCCATTTCATGGGGTATTACAAATCCTGGGATCCGCAGGAGAACTTTTATTACTGCACTGAGCACAACGGATTCACGCCCAATCCGGAGCGGTCTGAAGGGACCTATTCCAAATACGCCAGCCTGGATGACCGGATTGACGGGTACCACTACTACCTTGGATTCATCAAATTCGGTATCGGCCGCACCACCTCGGATACCGCCCACGAAATCCGCGATGGCAAAATAACCCGCGAAGAGGGCATTGCCCTGGTGAAGCGCTACGACGGTGAATTTCCGCGCAAGTATTTTCAGGATTTTCTCGACTACAGCGGCATCACCGAGCAGGAATTTCACGATGGCATTGATGCCTGGCGTGCTGACCATCTATGGAAGCGCGACGGCGGCGAATGGTCGCTGCGCCATGCCATCTGGAACGAGAAAGCGTGAGCCGGTGGCGAATATCAGGTTGATTGCACGTCTTGATATCAAAGGCCGCAATCTCATCAAAGGCATGCATCTGGAGGGATTGCGTGTGCTGGGTGATCCGCAGGAGTTCGCCCGCCGCTATTACGAGGCTGGGATAGATGAATTGATATATATGGATGTTGTGGCCAGCCTGTATGGACGCAACAGTCTGACCGATGTGGTGAGCTGGACTGCCCACCATGCGTTCGTGCCGCTGACGGTCGGGGGTGGCATCAGGAACGTCGACGACGCCATGCAAATCCTGCGTGCCGGTGCCGATAAGGTCGCAATCAACACGGCAGCTACAAAAAATCCGGCGTTGATTACACAACTGGCGCAACGATTCGGTTCGCAGGCGGTGGTGGTGTCGATAGAGGCGAAGCGCCTGGCGAAGGACAAATGGGAGGCCTACACGGACAACGGCCGTGAAAAAACCGGATTGGATGTATTGGAGTGGGCTGGGCAGGCGGTATCGTTGGGGGCTGGGGAGATTCTTCTGACTTCTGTCGATCAGGAAGGAACGCGCCGCGGTTTCGACATCGATTTGGTGCGCGCAGTTGCGACAAGTGTGTCGATCCCGGTCATCGCCAGCGGCGGCATGGGGTCTTGCGAACATTTGATCGAAGTGGTGAAGCATGGCGCTGCGGATGCAGTCGCCATGGCCGACGTTCTTCATTACGCGCGGCTCACTCTCCCTGACATTCGCGCCGGCGCCAAGACAGCCGGTATCAACACCAGGCAGTCATGACCGCGACCGTTACCGTCGTCGATTTTGGTGCTGGCAACATGTTCAGTGTGCAGCGTGCGTTTGCCCACCTCGGGGTGGAGGTGCTGCTTGCGGACTCACCGGCGCAGATCGAGTCTGCAGCGCGGCTGGTGCTTCCAGGCGTTGGCGCTTTTGCCGGGTGCATGAATGAACTGAAGGCGCGCAAACTCGATGTACCTGTGCGTGCCTATGCGGCCTCAGGCAGGCCCCTGCTGGGGATTTGCGTCGGCATGCAGATGCTGTTTGATTCTAGCGATGAATTCGGTGTATCGCCAGGCCTCGGGTTGATCGCCGGCGCGGTACGAGCCATTCCGGTCAAGGGACCGGCGGGTGAACACAAAGTACCGCATGTTGGCTGGTCGGGCCTGTACCCGGTCGGTGCGGAATGGACTGACGGTTTGTTGGACGGCATCGCGCCAGGTGATCAAGTGTATTTCGTTCATTCATTTGCCGCGTGTCCAGTTGACGAAGGTTTTCGTTTGGCTGACAGTGACTATGACGGATGCCGGATTTCCGCCGCAGTTCGCGCAGGCAACATTCTGGGCTGCCAGTTTCATCCGGAAAAAAGCGGAGAAACCGGCTTGCGCATTCTGAGCAACTTCGCCAGCCTGCAGTAGCGCCCGCACTGATATCCGATATGAGCGTATTGGGACGATTGAAGGGCCTGTGGACACGGCTTCGCTTTGCCACCCCGCCGGCGGAAGCGATTCTGATTTTCGACCGTGCAGGACTTAACATGCTCAAAAGGTCAGTGCTGCAGGGCCTGAAATTTACCGTTCTGGAGACGCGCTTCGAGGTCTACTACCTCACGCCGGCCGTAGTGCTCGGCACTATGGCGGCTATTCGGCATTTGCCATGGCGCTACTTATGGGCGGTTCGCTTTCACCCGCGCCGGGTGCGCGGCATGCTTTATATGATTTATCTGCTGTCGTGTGTAAACGTGTTGCGTCCCAAGGTCGTGGTGACGTTTACGGACAACGACTGGAAGTTCCAGATGATTAGCCGCATCCATTTCGACGCGGAATTTTTTGCGATTCAAAATGGCGTCCGCTCAAAATTCAATCTCCTCTATGACACGCCGCCCGCGCCGCATCCGGCAAACAAAATTTCGATGCCGCACCTGTTCTGCTTTGGCGAGGTCGAACCAGCCATCTACCCTGAGCATGGGCATCAAGTCGACCACTTTCATCCGGTCGGCTCTATCAAAGTGAGCTACTATTTCAATGTGATTGCACCGCAGCGGCCGGCGATTGCCTTCGACATTTGTGTTGTTTCTCAGTGGACTGCGTCGGTAATGCTGGGTACCGCCTATCCGGAAATCAAACGTTCGCTTGAGATCATGGATGGATACTTGGCACGCTATGTGAGTGAACATTTACCCCGCCTCTGCGTGGCGCTTCGCGAGTCGCATCCCGAAGAAATTGCCTATTACAAGCGGCATTACGCCGGTGCAGCAAAACTGATTGGGCAAGATGCTGATGCCATGAGCACCTATGCGGCGATGGATCAAAGTGCGGTCATTGTTGTCCTGGACTCGACAGCCGGACGGGAAGCGTACGGCGTCAGCAAAAAGGTGCTGTTCTGCAACTTCACAGGACACAGCATGTATGACACGCCAGCTCATGCCCTGTCAATTGTCACCGAGGAAGGTTATGAGGCGTTCAACGCCAAACTGGACGCGCTTAGATTGACGAGCCAGCAGTCCTTTTGCACCATGACCAAAGCATCGGCACGGCATTTGATGGGTTTCAGTAATGAAGCACCTGCCCACTTGATGGTCAGAACGGCGATATTGAACGCGGTCAACCAACCATACGGCTGACCAACGCCGTTTCTCCCTGTCCTTGACTCACAGAAACCAGATTTTTTCATCAGTTCGCTTCGGCGAAGCTCGCCAGACCTTGGGCCAAGCCGAGGCTGGGACTGGCAGTGAGAAACCAATCCGGGCGGATCGGCAACCAGCAAGCTCGGGCGTTGCGCCGGGGAACTCAATGCGCGGCGACCTCAACGATTCCAACCGCCCGGTGCGGACCCGCATGCCGTGCGGTCAGCAACGGGGCCAACGGTGGGCGGCAAGGAATGGTCTAAACCGCCTGTCTAGTTGTACTGTGTCATTAATATTTATTGGCTCGCGTTTGAGGTTTTGCCCAGCAAGGGCAAAGCGGAAGTCGGCGCGCGATGGCGCGGGCGAGGCGAAAGCGCACTGTGGCGATGGACCACGGAATGTGCCGCTGCATCGGCCCCAGCCCCGCGCGGGCGGAAGCCTTCGGGTAGGGCAGGCGTTTTGAATCGAGAGGCGTTTTTTTTAACGCCGGCCAGACGTTCGATCATCAGGAAACCATAAGCCGCAATGCACAGACTCGCATGATGATGAAAGCCACGCCAATTGCGCCCCTCGTAATGTCCCAGGCCGACCTCTTGTTTGAGTTCGCAGTAGTCGCGCTCGATCCGCCAGCGCATCTTGACGGTCGCCACCAGAGCCTTGAAGCTGATGTCCGCAGGCAAAGTGGACAGGAAATAGCGGGTTGGCTCGGATTCCTTGGCGGGCCATTCGATCAACAGCCACTCCTCCTGGCGCGCACGGTCAGCGTGGGCGGTGCGCACCCGCACCCGTGCGAAGCGCGAGCGCAGCGGGGCGTTGGTGCCTTCGCGCCAGGTCAGGGTGCGATAGCTGCCAGAGGGCAGGGCACAGGCCAGTTCGCGCACTCCGATTGGCTGATGGGCGTTGTCGCGGATGAGTCGGCTGCGCCGGCGTCCCCGGCCCGCCGACGCCGGCGCTGGTGCGTCTGCAGGTTGATGTTCACCCCACCACACCGCCGTCGCCGGACGAATCCCCACTGCATACGTCAGTTCACGCTCAGTGAGCCGATCCCGCATTGCCGCCTCATCGCCATAGCCGGCGTCCATCAGCACCGTGCCGCGCGGTATCCCGGTCGCCAGTGCCGCTTCGATCTGCGCCCAGGCAATCTCGCCTTTGGTCGCAAAGCCGATCTCTTTGGGTATTCCCGCAGCTTTGCAGCGGGCTTTGTCGTCGGCCCATTCCTTGGGCAGATAGAGCCGCCAGTCCAGCGGCAGGCTGCCTTCGGCGGTGGCCAGCGACAGGCTGACTGCGACTTGGCAGTTGTCGGTCTTGCCCAATTGCCCGCAGTATTGCCGCGCTACCCCGGCCGAGTGCTTGCCGTATTTGCGAAAACCGGTGTCGTCAATGATCCAGTAGCACGGTGCCTGCCCCGCTGTCAGGGCCGGGGTCACTTGGCGTGCCACTGCGCCGAGCAAGGCTTGGTCGCTCCACTCCGAGTCGGCTACCAGGTGATGCATCGCCTGGTGTGCCGAGCGTACGTTCTGCGGATGCACCCGCGCCGCCATCGGCTCCACGCTCTTGCGCGCTCCGGGCAGCATCAGTCCGCGCAGGTACCAGCGCGCCGGCTGCCCTCGATCTGCATGTCCCAGGGTTTCCACCATTACGTCCGCATAGCTTTCAAACCGGGATTCCTGACTCTGGCCCATGACCAACCTCCTAAATCACTTGAAGATGTCGTCATAATGCCTTATTATTTAACACAGTACAACTAGCCACATACCTGATGAACTCCTTTCCGGACCAATACCTCGCCGAAATAGATCGTGCGGCGGAGGGGAAAGATTACTTGCGGCCGGTGCTCGAAGCGGCGATTGAGTAGATGTGAACTCGCGCCCCTATGGAGCCATTTGACTCGCGGCTTAATGGTGCCAGTGAAATCGCGGCTTAATGGTGCCAGTGAAATCGCGGGCTAATGGAGCCACGTAGAAGGCAGGCCAATCAGGTTTCGGACTTCTGATTGC
>JANNCZ010000243.1:0-1822 GCA_031387185.1 Burkholderiales bacterium | reverse complement strand
TGTTGGCGCAGGCCAGTGCCAAGTCGCAGCGTCTGCCGCTTTCCGAAGCGCATGCCGCGCTGATGCGCGCCGCTATCGTTGCCGGAGATGGTGACCTCGACAATGCCGCCATCGTGCGGCAGTTGCGGCGCGAGACCCGTTAACGCTTGCGCGTTTGCCGGGTTGCCTGTCTCACCCTCCCTCCAACTTATTCTCCGATGCGCGACTTCTCCCGCAGCCACGAATGGCTTTCCCTCAACACGGCGACGGTGCGCAAGCAATGGAAGCTTGACCGCATCATCGACGAGTGCGCCCGGCGCGGCATTCGCGCCATCAGCCCGTGGCGCGATCAGGTCGCCGCGATGGGGTTGGACAAGATTGCCAAACAACTGCGCGACAACAACATCGTGCTCTCTGGCTACTGCCGTGGCGGCTTTTATCCTGCCGCAGACGCAGCAGGCATCGCAGCAACGCGTGAAGACAACATCACAGCCATCGACGAAGCCAAAACGCTCAATGCACCCTGCCTCGTGTTGGTGGTTGGCTCCTTGCCGGGCGCACTCACCGGCAATCCGGCGCATCACGACATCGCACGCGCACGCAACGAAGTGCGCGACGGAATCGCCACCGCACTCGAACATGCACGCAAGGTTGGCATGCCGTTGGCCATTGAGCCGCTGCACCCGATGCAGGCCGCCGAGCGCGCCTGCGTCAACACGCTGGAACACGCGCTCGACTTGTGCGATGAACTCGACCCCTCACGCAGCGGAGCACTCGGCGTCGCGGTGGACGTGTATCACGTCTGGTGGGATCCGAAACTGCAACTACAGATTGCCCGTGCCGGCAAGGAGCGCCTGCTCGCGTTTCACGTCTGCGACTGGCTGATCCCCACGCGCGACCTGCTCAACGACCGCGGCATGATGGGCGACGGCGTGATCGAGATCAGCAAGATTCGCGGCTGGGTCGAAGACGCCGGTTATGCGGGCTTTTCCGAAGTAGAAATCTTCTCAGACCGTTGGTGGGAGCGGCCCGGCGCGGAGGTTCTCGATATCTGCATCGCGCGGCATCGCAGTGCGGTTTGATGCACTTGTCCGTTGGGCGAATGACGCCCGGCGATAGCGCTACTTCTTGATATCTGCCGCCACCAGTACCGTCATACCCTTGGGCGCGAGCAGGTCGGCCAGCGCCTGCAAGGCAGCCACACCACACTGTGTGTCTTGTTCGCCATTGCCGCCGGAGAGGCCGACACCACCCACTACTTCGCCGTTGACGACGACGGGAAAGCCGCCGACGAACACGGCGAATTTGCCCTCGAAGCTCCATTGAATGCCGAAGGCTTCGTTGCCGGGCAGCGCGGGACCGTTGGGCGGTGCATTGAACAGATGGGTTGAGCGCTTGTGGCCGGCGGCGGTGAAGGCTTTGTTCCACGCGATTTGCGGGCCGGTGACGCGTGCGCCATCCATGCGCTCAAGCGCGAGCGGAAAGCCGCCTTCGTCGGTGATGCAGATCGTTTGCGCGACGCCGATTTCTTTGGCTTTGGCGGTGGCGCCGGCGACCATGGTGCGCGCTTCGGCAAGTTCAAGTTTGGCGACTGTTTTCAAGCGAAGTCCTTGGTTGGGCAATATTGATCAGCGCAATGACGCTCGTTTCAGGCAGCGGCCAATTCGCGCTGCGGCGCGGGAGCAGAGGCGCTCGCAGCTTCAATCTCGGAGAGCGGAATGTCATTCGCCACATAGTCGCGATACAGCGCGGTGGTGTAAAGCAGCCGCATCTCGGCCCCGATTTCGCAAATCTTCAGGCAGCGCTGTTGCAGATCCGGGGTGTCGGCGTGTTCGAGCACGAT
>JANNCZ010000241.1:0-10951 GCA_031387185.1 Burkholderiales bacterium | reverse complement strand
TGTTGGCGCAGGCCAGTGCCAAGTCGCAGCGTCTGCCGCTTTCCGAAGCGCATGCCGCGCTGATGCGCGCCGCTATCGTTGCCGGAGATGGTGACCTCGACAATGCCGCCATCGTGCGGCAGTTGCGGCGCGAGACCCGTTGACGCTTGCGCGCTTGCCAGATTGTCTACCTGCCTCGCTTTCTCTCCAACTTTCCCTCCATGCGCGATTTCTCCCACAGCCACGAATGGCTCTCCCTCAATGCTGCAACGGTGCGCAAACAATGGAAGGTCGACCGCATCATTGACGAGTGCGCCTGCGTCAATACCCTCGAACACGCGCTTGATTTATGCGACGAACTCGATCCCGCACGCAGCGGCGCACTCGGCGTCGCAGTGGACGTGTATCACGTCTGGTGGGATCCAAAGCTTCAGCAGCAAATCGCGCACGCCGGCCAAAAACGCCTGCTGGCGTTTCACGTCTGCGACTGGCTGATTCCCACGCACGACCTGCTCAACGACCGCGGCATGATGGGCGACGGCGTGATCGAGATCAACAAGATTCGCGGCTGGGTAGAAGATGCCGGTTATGCGGGCTTTGCCGAAGTGGAAATCTTCTCAAACCGTTGGTGGGAGCGGCCCGGCGAGGAGGTGCTCGATACCTGCATTGCACGGCATTGCAGTGCGGTTTGACGCGCTGACAATCTGACTGCTGAGTCCGGCTGGTGAGCGTACCCAGACAGCGTAATAGGATTTTTAGTACGGCATAATGCTGTACAATTTATTGAACAAATTGATCAATCAGAATCGCCGGTTAAACGCATGAGCATTGCCCGCGATTCGTTTTTGAGGATGCCCTCATGACTGCCACTACCGCCCGCTTCGACCTGAAAATGGACGCCACCGAGAAAGACCTCGTGGCGCGTGCGGCAGCTTTGATGGGTACCACCATGGCTGGATTCGTGCGCGCGGCTGCGAAGGAAAAGGCTGCCACCTTACTGGAGCGTGAAACCCGCGTTACGCTTTCCAAGCGTGATTTCACCGCGCTGATGAGAGCCATTGAGCAGCCCTTTGCCTCCAATAAGGCGCTTAAGGGTGCCCTGACTGCTGCTGCCAATATCCGCCGTGCTTGAAGAGCAGGCGCTCGAACCCGCGCGCCATGACCGCGCAGGTTTTCGCTGCGGCGTGCCGGCGCTGGATGAATACCTGCAACGTTTCGCCCAACAGCATCGCCGCAAAGGCGTGAGCGCTGTGCATGTTCTGGTCGACAGCGGCAAGCCGTCTGAAATTCTGGGCTACTACACCCTGAGCGCGGCGCAGACTGATGCTTCCGAATTGAGCGTTATCGACCGCGACAAACTGCCACGCTACCCGGTGCCGTGCTTTCGCATGGGGCGGCTGGCGTGCAGCGAGTCGCGGCGCGGACAAGGTCTCGGAAAGCTGCTGGTGGGTTGCGCCGTGTCACGTTGCCTCGCCGCGCGTGAGCAAGTGGCGGCGTTTGCCCTGATCGTCGATGCAAAGGACGCTGAGGCCAAGAGGTTTTACGAACACTACGGCTTCACGCCCTGTACAAACACGCCGCTGACGCTGTATCTTCCCCTGGGAAAATAGCAGAACCGGGCTGTTTCCTCTGCGACCGGCTATTTCTTGATATCCGCCGCGACCAGCACCGTCTTCTCTTTCGGTCCCAGTAGATCAGCCAGCGCCTGCAGGGCAGCGACACCGCACTGCGTGTCTTGCTCGCCATTACCGCCGGAGAGGCCGACACCGCCCACCACTTCGCCGTTGACGACGACCGGAAAGCCGCCGACGAACACGGCGAACCTGCCTTCGAAGCTCCACTGAATACCAAACGCTTCGTTGCCAGGCAGCGCCGGGCCGTTGGGCGGTGTGTTGAACAGATGCGTCGAGCGCTTGTGGCCGGCGGCGGTGAAGGCCTTGTTCCACGCGATTTGCGGGCCGGTGACGCGCGCACCATCCATGCGCTCCAACGCAAGCGGGAAGCCGCCTTCGTCGGTAACGCACACAGTCTGTCCGACGCCGATTTCATTGGCCTTGGCGATGGCAGCCGCTACCATGGCGCGCGCTTCGGCGAGTTCTAGTTTGGAGACAGTTTTCAAGCGAAGTCCTTGGTGGGGCAATATTTATCGGTTCAGCGATGCTCGCCTCAGGCAGCGGCCAGTTCGCGCGCGGGCGCGGGCGCTGCGGTGTTTGCCGCCTCAATCTCTGATAGCGGAATGTCGTTCGCGACATAGTCGCGATACAGCGCGGTGGTGTAGAGCAGCCGCATCTCGGCGCCGATTTCACAAATCTTCAGGCAGCGCTGTTGCAGCTCGGGCGTGTCGGCGTGTTCGAGCACGATCTGATAACCGCGCTCGCCGTGGATTTCATCCGACACGATGTGCAGGTCGAAGAACTCGACTTCTTCATCGGTGAATTGGTATTGTTCGCGCAGCGTCGGTGTCTGCTTGCGGTAGATCGACGGCACTTGTGATTCGAGGCCGACCACCAGGCCGGCAACCGCAACGATCGGGTCTTCGCGCATCGCCACCGCGTAGCACCAACTTTGCAGGCCGCGCGTGGTGGCCGACATGTTGTCCGGGTCTTTGACGCGCGCGCCGGTGGTGCCGCAGGCTTCGGCGAAGCGGATCAGAAGATCGGTGTGGCGGTCGCCGCCGATTTCTTCTTCATACATGTTGTAGAGCAGAAAATCCTTGGCTTCCTGATAGCGTGCTGGCATGCGCCCGTAGACGTAGCCGAGGTAATCGGCGAACGGGCCGACATAGTGATAGTGGTTTTCGGCCCAGCGTGCGAGGTGCGCGCGGCTTAACTTGCCGCTCGCCCAGGCGATGCTGAACGGGGATTGGTTTGCACTCCTGCCCTTGATCGCGTTTTCGAGTGCGGTGCGAAAATCATCGTGACTCATCAGTTGCGGCATGATGTGCTCCTTGGACAGGTTGGCTACAGAGGTGTGGCAGCCACGCAGCATACAAAATATTCGACAATCGCGTTTGTAGCGCTGCTGACAGCGCTTCTGCGTTTCTCCTCTTTGCCGCGTTACCCTTCAATGCCCACCGTCATCATTCATAAGAATGGCCAGGCCCACACCGGCGAGGTCAAGGACAATTCCAACCTGGTGGTGCGCACCGGGGTGCGGCAGTTTCCGTATCCGCATCTGCGCTACGGTTGCGGCATGGGCAAGTGTGGCAAGTGCCAGGGCCGTGTCCTCAATGGCGCGGAACAGTTGCCGCCGCCCAATTGGAAAGAGCAGAAGGTGCTCGGCGACAAATTGGAACAGGGTTACCGCCTGATCTGCCAGCTTTGGATCAGCCACGACATCGAGATTGCGCAGGATGCGCCTGCCACCGCTGCTGCTGCCGCACCGGTGGCATCCGGGCCCCCCGGACCGCCCGCATGTACACCATCCTGACCTCGAAGCCGGGCGAGTTCCGCACCGAGCTGGCCGAGGGCATGCAAGCCGTGGAAACCTGGGACTATTCGCTCGCCGGGCGCAAACGCGCCAAATTCGTGATCGCGTCATTCACCGCCGGGCTGCGCACCAAAGTCAAAGTGGCGGACGAGGCCGGCACGCAGAGCGTCAATTGGGTGCCGTCAAAATTTCTGGAGTCGTTCGATACGCTTGAAGAAGCGCGCGCAGCCCTGCGCAAGCTCGCCAGCTTCGGCAGCATCGACATTGCACTGGTCAAGCGCTGAGCCTTGCATGATCACTGTCACCTTCCTCACCAACGGCGGCAAAGCTGTCACCACGCCGGAGAACAGCAATCTGCTGCGCGTCTCGCTGCGCGGGCAGGGTGGCATTCCGTTCAAGTGTGGCGGCGGCATCTGCGGCACCTGCAAATGCCGCATCGAGAGCGGCATCGAGCACACCGATGCGGTCAAGGACAAGGAGCGCAAGCATTTGAGCGAAGCCGATTTCGCCAACCAATACCGCATGGCGTGTCAGACATTTCTGAACGGCGATGTGAGCGTGTCGTGGGAGCCGCGCGCCCCCGCAGCGGCCGCCACGGTGCCGGGTGCCACTGAGCGCACCGCTGACGTTCCGCCCCCAACCTCCGATTCGCCCGTATAGTCCGCCGTTCATCGACTTTTCATCCACCAAGGATTGTGACCATGTCCGATTGGCAGCCTTCGCAGCGTTATCCAGACCCGTCCATCGTCAGTGTCGATCCTTCGTTTGACAAATACCGCCTGCCGCTCGCCAAGATCGAGCGCATCGCGCACGGCTTTCGCTGGGCTGAAGGGCCGGTGTGGCTGGGCGACTCGCGCGCGCTGGTGTTCAGCGATGTGCCTGGCAACGTCATGGTCAAATGGGACGAAGAGACCGGCGTCACCGCGCCCTATCGCAAGCCCTCAAACAACGGCAACGGCAACACGCGCGACCGTCAGGGCCGCATCGTCACTTGCGAACACCTCACGCGGCGCGTCACGCGCACCGAGCACGACGGGCGCATCACCGTGCTGGCCGATTCCTTCGAGGGCAAGCGTTTCAATTCGCCCAATGACATCGTCGTCAAGTCCGATGACTCGATCTGGTTCACTGACCCGATTTTCGGCATCACCGGCTACTACGAGGGCGAGAAGGACACGCCGCAGCTCGCCCCCAATGTGTACCGGCTCGACAAAGACGGCTCGCTCGCCATCGTCGCCGAAGGCGTCAATCAACCGAATGGCCTCGCGTTCTCGCCCGACGAATCGAAGCTCTACGTGGTGGAGTCACGCTCGGTGCCGCGCAAGATTCTTGCCTTTGATGTCGTCAATGGCCGCACGCTCACCCACCGCCGTGACCTGATCGACGCCGGCCCGATGGGCACGCCTGACGGCTTTCGCTGCGACATCGACGGCAACCTCTGGTGCGGCTGGGGCATGGGGCAGGCAGGCCTTGACGGCGTGCACATCTTCAACCCTGCTGGCCTCCTGATCGGCCGCATCGATCTGCCCGAGCGTTGCGCCAATCTGTGCTTCGGCGGTGTGCATCGCAACCGCTTGTTCATGGCGGCGAGTACGTCGGTGTATTCGCTTTATGTGAACTCGCAGGGCGTGCCGTACGCCTGAGCCGTCGCGGGCAGCACTGCCTGGCGGGGTCTGCCTGGAACTGCCGGAAATTGCCAGGCCGTCAGATTGCATTGTTGATTGGTAATTTAATTTAACGTATTCGTTATGTTATTATATTTAATAAAACGTTTAAATTACATTAAGTTGAATGCCGGACTCCACCTTGCCACCTCGGGTAACGCGCTCGCTGCTCAAGCTTGGCCGCGACATTGACACTGCCCGCAAGAAGCGCCGCCTGACCGTCGCGGCGCTGTGCGAGCGCGCGGGCATTTCTGCGCCTTTGTACCAGCGCCTGGTGGCAGGTGCGCCCGGCACTTCCGTGGGCGCATATGCGATGGTGCTGTTTGCGCTCGGCATGGGTACGCCGCTCGATGCGCTGATGGATGCTGCGCGCGATGACACTGGCCTATTGCTGGACGAAGAGCGCTTGCCCAAGCGCGTCCGCATGCCACGCAATACTGCGGGCGCACTATGAAACGCAGTGTCACGGTCTGCCTGGGTGCGGATGCCATTGAATGCGGCACGCTGGCGTTTGAGGCCAGTGGCAACCGCCGTGCAGTGTCGTTTGCCTACGCTGACTCGTGGCTGGCCCATCCGCAGCGGTTTGCGCTCTCGCCCGATCTGCCGTTGACGGCGGGGTGGCAGTTTCGCGCACGTGGAGAGCCGGGGCAATCGACTTTCTTTGGCTGCTTCGCCGATGTTGAGCCCGATGGCTGGGGCCGCACAGTGATTGGCCGTGAGCACGCGCGCATGCGCCATCGGCAGCCGGCGCGCAACGCTGGTGCGCGCCGCTCTGCTACGGCCGCCACTCCACACGGCGCCGCAGCCTCCGGCACCGGCATGCTCGACGAATTCGACTATCTGCTCTGGGTGGGTGACGTAAGCCGGGTTGGCGCGATCCGCTTTCGCGATTCCGATGGCCACTTTCTACGCAGCCATAAAGGACAACCGGAGACGCCGCCGCTGATCAACATTGCACAGCTGGTGTCAGCCTCCCGCGCGATTGAGGAGAACCGCGAAACCGCGCGCGACCTTGCATTTCTGCGCGGCAATGGCACCTCACTTGGCGGCATGCGCCCCAAGTGCTCCATCATCGACAGTGATGGCTCTCTCGCCATTGGCAAGTTTCCGAGCGTGAACGACACGCGCTCCGTGGTGCATGGCGAAGTGCTGGCCTTGCACCTGGCAGCGGCAGCCGGCATCGACGCGGCCAAGGCGCGGGTAGTGGATTCGAAGGGTGTGCCGGTTGCTGTGATTACGCGCTTTGACCGTGTCCGCGCAGACGGCAGCAGCAAACGTTTGATGTATCTCTCGGCCCGCTCGTTAATGGACGCGGCGCCGTCACAGCAACACAGCTACGTCGACATTGCCGACACCATCCGCATCCACGGCAGCCACGCAGCAGCGGACATGAAAGAACTATGGCGGCGCATGGTGTTCAACGTGCTCATCAACAACGTGGACGATCACTTGAACAATCACGGCTTCCTGCACCAGGCCCATGACCAGTGGCGGCTCGCACCTGCGTTTGACCTCAACCCGTTTCCGGATAAAGAGCGCTCGCTCAAAACCTGGATTTCCGAGGACGCGGGGGACGCTGCCTCACTGGACGAAGCGCGCGCGGTGGCCCACCTGTTCGGCCTGAAGGTGCGAGCCAGCGCGCAGGTGTTGGGCGAGGTCAGGGATGCTGTCAAGCGCTGGAAAGATATTGCCCGCGCGATCGGCATGGGCGCACGCGAATGCGCGCGTTTTGCCCCTGCATTCGCCCACCCGGATAGGTAAACGTATCGCCGCTGACGCCCGCCTTGCGGATCACCTCACCCCGGCGCACGGTATCGCCCGCGATGACGGCGGTGAGTACTTCGATTTGCGCGCAGTCCCTCAATACGCAGGACGCGCCGTGCTTCTGACGCAGCCGGTAACTGCTGGCATACTGATGCCATCCCACCGTGGCCGCAGTGTTCGCATGAGCCTTTCCGCATTCAGAAAAATTCCGGTCAGCCCGGGCATTTACTGGCTGGAGGTCCCTGCGGCTGACTTGCGCATCCTGTGCGGCTGCCCGGTCGATTCGGTCAAACACCTGCTCAAGCTGCGCCTGATCGTCACCACTGAGATCAACGGCCAGCCGTGCCAGACTGGTCCCAATTCAATCCTGCTATCCGACCTCTCGATCCAGAACGGCCGCGCCTGCAACCGCGCCGAATTCCCGGTGCTGCAGATGCTCTACCTCCAGGGGCAGATCATTCCCGGCCACCCGGGCAACACTGGCCAGCGGCCGCGCATCCTGGGTTCGGAGAATCAGGTGCAAGCGCAGATGGAGTATCTGTATCGCGGCAACTATGGTCTGTCCTCGCGCGAAGAACTGATCGAAGCCGGTGTCGAGCCAGCCATGGCTGACGACATGATGCGCATGAAGCTGGCGTTTGCGTTCGGCCGCATCCTGCCGATGGATGAGCTGGTACAACCGATCGTGATTGACAAGACCACGGTTGAACTCGGCGGCGGCGCCACGGTGCGCCGCCTGCGCACCAACGTATTCGAATTCGCCTACGCTGGCGAGACGATTGAAGTCGATCTCAACCTTGCCCCGAGCGACATTTACGAATGCCCCTATTCGCTCGACAAGCACGTACCCACGCGCAGCTACTTCGCCGTGATCCACACTGGCGACGGCGATGGCTGGGACATGAACCGCCCCACCATGGGCAGTATCGTGCTGTTCCAGGGGCTCGTTTACCTGGTTGATGCCGGCCCCAACATCGACCACGCCCTGACGGCGCTGGGCATCAGCGTCAACGAGATTGACGGCATTTTCCATACCCATTGCCATGATGACCACCAATCAGGCCTCACGGCCCTGATTCGTGGCGACAAGCGCCTCAAGTACTACGCGGTACCGATGGTGCGCGCCTCCGCCTTCAAGAAACTGGCCGCCGTGATGCGCGTGCCCGAAGATGAGTTTCACAAGCTGTTCGACGTGCATGACCTGACGATCGATACCTGGAACGACATCGAAGGCCTGGAAGTGCGGCCGATCCTCTCGCCCCACCCGGTGGAAACCACCATCCTGCAGTTTCGTGTGTTGTGGGAAGGCGGGTATCGCACTTACGCCCATTTGGCAGATGTCGCAGCGCAAAGCGTGATGCGCAAGATGATCACGGCGGACAGCACAGCGCCAGGCATCAGCCAGGCGTTCTTTGACCGCACCGTGGCTGCGTATGCGGAGCGTGCAGACATCAAGAAAATTGACATCGGCGGTGGTTTGATCCACGGCGTCGCCCAGGATTTCCAGCACGACCAATCCGGCAAGGTAATGCTCGCCCACATTGCGCGGCGCCTGACGGAAGCCGAGCGGGCGATTGGTTCGGGCGCGCCCTTCGGCACCATGGATGTGCTGATCGAAGGCGAATCCGATTCGCTGCGCCGGCGCGCCTTCCATATGGTGGCCAACTACTTTCCGGCGGCGCCACTGTTTCGCGTGCGCCACCTGATCAATTCGCCGATCAAGGTATTCAACCCGGAAGAGTTTTTGTACAAAGAAGGCCACTCGACCGGCTTTGTTTACCTGGTGGTCACCGGGTCAGTTGAACTGTTGCGGCAGGACGGGCGTGGCGTCAGCATGCTCTCGACCGGCTCGATCCTCGGCGAGACCGCGGCCCTGCGCAAATCCACTGCACCGGAAACCTGCCGCGCCCTGTGCTTTGTGCAGGCGATGTGCATTCCCTACGACCTGTATCTGGATTTCGTCAGCCGGCTTCTGCCTGCCGCAGAATGGTTGCAGGCACGCAGCGAGATCGATTTTCTGCGCACCTGCTGGCTCTTCTCCGAAGGCATCTCGTGCGTCAAGCTGGGAAACCTGGTGCGCGCATCGAGCACGGCGCAGTTTGCGACTGGAACCGTAATTGGCGTCCCCAGGGACGAAGTGCTGGTACTCCAATCAGGTGCGGGTGTGCTCCAGACGCCTTCCGGTTTCAATGAGCCCTTGGGCATTGGCGATCACATCGGCACCGCCTTCCTGCGTGCGCAGGCAGCGGACGGCGCGCAAGTACGGTTCACCGAGCCCACGGCAGTACGCCGTGTGCCGGTTTCCAACGTTGCGGATATTCCAGTGGTGCGCTGGAAACTTCTCGAAACCCACCTGCGCCGCTACATCGATCATTGAGAATGGCTCCTGGAGCCATTCTTCTGACTATTGCCCATCAGTCAAGCAGCAGCGCGTCAATCGCCCTTGATGCCGGCCCGCTTGATGACCTCGCCCCAGCGCGGCGTATCGCGCGCGATGATGGCGGCGAATTCCTCCGGTGTGGTTCCCGTCACCAGCAAGCCGTACTTGAGAATCTGTTCGCGCCCCTCGGACGATTGAATGATCTTGTTGATCTCGGCGCTCATGCGCGCCACGATCGCCGGTGGCGTACCGGCGGGTGCCTGGATGCCGTTCCAGCCGGCGATATCGAGCGGGTAGCCCTGCTCGGCAAAGGTGCGCAGATTCGGCAACGCCGGCCAGCGCTGCGGGCCGGTCACGGCCAGCGCCACTAGCCGCCCGGAGGACAAACCCGCCGCCACCGAAGCCAAGTCATGAATCCCCATTTGCGCATGCCCGGCCATGATGTCCTGTACCGCCGGTCCCGCGCCCTTGTAGGCCACGTGAACCATATCGATGCCCGCCGCGCCCTTGAGCATCTCGCCGTAGACATGCGAGCTGGAGCCGTTGCCAAACGAAGCAAAGCTCACCTTGCCCGGATTTTTCTTTGTGTACTCGATGAAGTCGGGCAGGGTCTTGATGTTGAGCGATGACGGCACCACCATCGCGAGCACCGACAGGCCCAATTGGGTGACGGTGGAGAAATCGCGTAGCCCGTCATAGGGCAAATTGGCCTGGATGTGCGGATTGATCGAGATGTTGGAGACGTTGGTGTAGACGAAGGTGTAGCCATCCGGTGGCGCACTCTTCGCGGCTTGCAGGCCGACGCTGCCCTGTGCGCCGGCACGATTCTCGGCGATCACTGCCTGCCCCAATACGGGGGTGAGCTTCTCGGCGAGCCAGCGCGAGATGATGTCGGTCTGCCCGCCCGGCGGATAGGGAATGATGAGGCGGATCGGTTTGGCGGGCCAGGTTTGCATCGCTGCACCCTGCGCGGCGGCGCCGAGCGGGAGCGCAAGAACAACCGCACTGACCAGGTACATTGCAAAACGAATCAAGGTGGACATGCGTGACCTCATGATGCTCATTCGTTTGGGGCAGACCTGTACCCACGCGCCGCGTGGCCATGCTGCCCAACCACTTGCGATCCTGCTCTGGCAGGCGGCGCACGTTGAAGAATGGCTCCTGGAGCCATTCTTCAACGATACTGCTTATTTCATTTTGGAATACGCAGTCGGTGCCAGCATCGAGTTTTCGACGCGCGCCACGATCTGGCCGTCTTTCTCGGTCTCGGCGCGCTTGGTCAGCCAGTCGGGGTCAGTCGCAAATTTGGCCCACTTCTCTTCGCGCTCGGCGAGGCTCTTCCACTCAAGAATGTAGGTCAGCTTGTTGTTGCAGTTGTTGCCGATGTAGTCGGTGAAAAAGCCGACCTGGCGAATGCCGTGCTTCTTCCACAGCTTCAGGGTGATGTTGGCAAAGCGGGCGTTGAGTGCAGGCAGGCGGCCGGGCACGCAGTGGTAAATGCGCATTTCATAAATCATGCTGACGTTTCCTTTGGTGGTGTGATGGAGACCTCTGGCCGCTGGATTCATTGTCTGCGTGTGCAAACGCACTGTTCGAAACGGCTGCAATCGAGTTTAGCCCAAGGCACGGGCGTTGCTTGACCCTTTGCATCGCCTCATTCACACTGCACTCATCATGCGTATATCCATCCTTGGCGCCGGCATCGCCGGTCTCACCACTGCGTGGTATCTCGCAC
>JANNCZ010000238.1:0-7547 GCA_031387185.1 Burkholderiales bacterium | reverse complement strand
CCAACAACGTGGTCATCATCGGTGCCGGCATCATTGGCGCCTGCGTGGCAAGCTATCTGCAACGCGACGGCCGCCAGGTCACGCTGATCGATCACGCCGAACCGGGCAGCGGCGCGTCGCTTGGCAATGGCGGCATGCTGTCGGGGTCATCGATCATCCCGGTGGCGATGCCGGGCGTTGCGGCCAAGGTGCCGGGCTGGTTGCTTGATCGACAGGGGCCGCTCACCATCCGCTGGTCTTATCTGCCCGCACTCGCGCCCTGGTTGTTGCGCTTTCTCGCCGCGGCCAAGCCGGACAAAGTCGAAGCACAAGCCGCCGCGCTGCGTGCCCTGCTTGCGCCCTCGCTAGACAACTATGCACCCATCGTGAGCGCGGCTGGCGCCACGCATCTGATTCATCAACAAGGCACGCTGTATGTCTACGGCAGCGAACAGAGCTATCGCAACGATCAGCGCAATACGGACATTCGCCAGCGTAACGGCGTGGTGATCGACGCTGTGACCGGTGCCGAGCTGCGCGCGCTCGAACCTGACCTCGCACCGCAATTCACCCACGCGCGCATCGTGCGCGCCAACGGCCACGTATCGGACCCGCGTGCGCTGGTCGAGGCACTGGTGGCGCAGGCGGTCAAGCGCGGCGCGACTCTGGTGCGCCAACGGGTGACGGGCTTTGAAGACAATGGCTCTGGTGTGAACGCCGTGGTGACTGAAGCCGGGCGTCACGCCGCAGCACATGTCGTGCTGGCCTGCGGCGCATGGTCGAAGCCCCTCGCCGCGCAACTGGGCGACCACGTGCCGCTCGACACTGAGCGCGGCTATCACGTTATTGTGAAACACCCGGAGAAGGGGCCGCGCACCCCGACGCTCTACGTCGATGGCAATTTCGGTGCGACACCGATGGACATGGGACTGCGCATCATCGGCACAGTTGAACTTGCAGGTCTGGACGCCCCACCGAACTGGGCACGCGCCAATGTCTTGCTCGGCAAGGCGCAGGCGCTCTACCCCGGCCTCGCTGCGGGGCTTGCACCTGACAGCGACGATCCACGCCTCACCCGCTGGCTCGGCTTTCGCCCGAGCATGCCCGACTCGCTGCCGGTGATCGGCGCGTCATCGCGCTTCGCCAACGCATGGCATGCGTTCGGCCACGGCCACGTGGGGATGTGTGCCGGCTCGACCACGGGGCGCGTGATTGCCGACTTGATTGCCGGGCGCACGCCGTGCGTGCCGGTGGCACCCTTCAGTCCGCAGCGGTTTTAGCGCTGGTGCGCTGCCGCTCAGCCCGGCGCCAGGGTTTTTCGCGGCCTGCCGCCCTTGGCGCCGTTCTCTCGTGAGGCTGCGGCCTTTGCTTCGCTGCTGCGGCTGCCGTTGCGCGCGGCGATCACCGTCGCGGCCATGTCCATTAGCGGACGGCTCGCCGAAACAAGGCCTGCGATGGACACGTGCAAATCGCGTTCTTCAAGACACAAGGCACCACCGCCAAAACCAATGCTGAGGCGGCCAAGCTCAGGCCCGGTCAGTTGCGCCAGCTCCGGGTAATTCTTCACCGGAAGCACTAACGCGCTGTGATCTGCGAAGCCGATCAGCAGTGACTTGAGTGCGCGCAGATACTGCACGGCGGACGCGCGCAAACCATGCGATTGTTGCGCTTTGCCACGCGCAATCGCACGCGCAAGCACCGCCGCTGTGACGGTCTCGTCAAATTTGTTGACTGTCTTGACTGCTTTCATAGATTGATCTCCACGGCATCCGGCTGATCTGTCAGGCGCAACACGGTTTGATTTTTCGATGCATCGAAATAGGCTGATTGAATCGCTGGCACGCACGCGCGCCGGTCTCGCATGGCCACCGCTTCACCTGCAGTTGCATCCCAACACTGATTGATCAAGCAAACCGATTGCATTGCGTTCCACCAGCTTTCGCGCGCTTTGCGCAGATGGCGCGACTGTTTAATCGTCTGCCGCACTTCTTCAAGCAAGCGCGCCGATGGTTGATTCTTCGCCGGCGTGACATCCCACAAGCGCACGCCATCATGCCAAAAGCTGAACTCAAAACGGGCATTCCATTCATTGGTGCCAGTGTGTACATGCGGCGGGCAATGCTCATTTCTGGTCAACACCACGATGACCAATCCCTGGTGCGCACAGATCTTCATATTAACCTATCTGTTGGGTTTATTTGCTTCAGCAAATTGACATCGCACCCGCTCGATGCGGTCTGTGTTTCAAGCAGATTGCCTCGGCACCAGCGCGCGCAGAATTTTCTTCAAGGTTGCCACTTCGCGCTCACTGAAACCTTTGAGCGTCTCGCGCTCGTGTGCCTTCGCAGCGCGAACCAGACGCATCACCACCGCGCGCCCTTGTTTGGTCTCGTGTACCAGCGTGCGGCGCGCATCGGCGGCGTCGGCACCGATCTCGACCCAGCCGTTTTGCTCCATGCGCTGGATCAGCTTGGTCAAGGTCGGCTGCAGCGCGAGTACTTCGCGCGCCAGATCACCGATGGTCAGGCCATCACCATCGGCGAGCGTCGCAAGCACGCGCCATTCAAGTGACGACAAGCCGGCAGCCTTGACCTGGGCGTCGAACGCCTTGTACACCGCATGGCTCGCCCGCCCCAGCAGATAGGAGAGGTAATCGTCGACAAAGCGGTTCTTGGGCATGGGGACGGGGACGGGATCCGGCGGCGAAGGAAGGTGGGCGCGCGTGGAATCGAATGAAAGTGGAAATTACATGAAATTTCATATATCATCCACCAATCTGCTGCTCATTACAATGATCTCGCGCAATAGTCATTGCATCGCCATCAATGCAGCCACCCCAAGGAGTTGCCATGCTGCAAGAACGCATTGAAGCCAAATGGATTGACTGTTTTGTGCAGACCTTCGCCCTGTGCGGCGTCAAGGCCGGCGATACCGCTGCAGTGTTGTCGGAGACGCAGTCGCGCCCGGTCAACGTGCAACTGGCTGAACTGGCGCTCGCCCGCCTGGGCGCAAGGGTGTTCCATCTGGTGCTGAGCAGTCCGAAGCTGGCGGCGCCGGTGCCGGTGCGCTCTACCGGCGCATCCGATGCCATTGCGCGCCTTGCCCCGGTGGTGCAGGCCTTGAGTGCCTGCACCTTTGTGGCGGACCTCACCGTCGAGGGCTTGCTGCACGCACCCGAGCTGCCGGATATCCTCAAGGGCGGCGCGCGCGTGCTGATGGTGTCCAACGAGCATCCGGAAATTCTGGAGCGCTGCGCTGCCGATGCCGCGCTGGAACCGCGGGTCAAGGCCGGGATGAAGCTTCTCAAAAAGGCGAAGCTGATGCACGTGACGTCAGTGGCCGGCACTGATTTGAAGATTGCCCTGGCAGGCGCGGGGCCGGATGCGATTGAGAGCACAGCGCGCGTCGGCGGCGGCTGGGGCTACACCGCGCGCGCCGGCACCATATCGCACTGGCCGGGCGGCCTGTGCCTCGCCTTCCCGGCGGCAGGCAGCGTCAATGGCACGCTGGTGATGGCCGAGGGCGATGTCAACCTCACCTTCAAGCGCTATCTTGAGAAGCCGGTGGTGCTGACAATTGAAAACGATTACGTCACCGACATCGCGGGAGAATCGCTCGACGCCGAGTTGATGCGCGGCTACTTCGCCGCCTGGGGCGATCAGGAAGCCTACGCTGTCTCGCATGTCGGTTGGGGCATGAACCCGCAAGCGCGCTGGGACGCGATGCAGTTTTACGACAAGAAGGATTTCAACGGCACCGAGTTGCGCGCCTTTGCCGGCAACTTTTTGTATTCCACCGGGGCGAATGAAGTCGCGGGCCGGCACACGCTCGGCCACTTTGATCTGCCCTTGCGCAACTGCACCGTGATGCTCGACGGTGACATCGTAGTCGACAGCGGCGTGTTGCAAGGAGACCTTGCATGAGCGGAGGCGGGGTTCCTGTTTGCCTCGATAAAGGCCACGGCGATACGGCGGTATTCCTGCTGCACGGCGTCGGCGGCGGCAAAGAGGCTTGGCCCGATGCCCTGCAAGCCTTGGTGGGAGCGGGTTTCCGGGCCATTGCCTGGGACATGCCAGGCTATGGCGGCTCGCAGAGCATCGCCCCGTACAACAATGCGGGCCTCGCGCGTGCGCTCGAAGCGCTCGTCGATCATGCGGGCGCGAAGACCAACATCATCCTCGGCCACAGCATGGGCGGCATGGTGGCACAGGAAGCGGTAGCCTTGTTCCCGCGCAAGATTCACGGCCTGATTTTGTCCGGCACCTCGCCCTCGTTCGGCAAGCCGGATGGCGCGTGGCAGCAGCAGTTTTTACAGGCGCGCTTCGCGCCGCTCGATGCCGGGCGCGGCATGGCGGGCCTCGCGCCCGAACTCGCGCGCGGCATGATGGCACCGGGCACTTCTGATGCCATCGTCGCGCAAGCTGCCGCCGTGATGGCGCATGTGCCTGAAGCAACTTACCGCGCGGCCCTCTCGGCCATCGTCTCGTTCAATCGCCTCGATGATCTCGCGCGCATCACCATCCCCACGCTGTGCATTGCGGGCGAACATGACAAGAATGCGTCGCCCGCCGTGATGCAGCGCATGGCGTCGAAGATTCCTGGTGCGCAATACCTGCTGCTGCCGGGTGCCGGCCACATCGCCAACATGGAGCAGCCCGCTGCGTTCAATGCGGCGGTGCTGACTTTCCTGCAACAACATTTCAAGTCTTAAGAGGAGGCCGTGCATGTCCGCCGTCCACGCAGCTCCAACCACCACGCCTGCCGCCGCACGTGAAGCACCCACACCCGCGCGCTACACGCCGCCATCCATCGCCGGCGAATACGCCACGCTGACCGCGAAGCAGCAACAGCTGCTTGCCCTTGCTGCCGATCTCGGCCGCAACAAGTTCGCGCCACGCGCGCAGCAGATCGACCGCGACGCCGTGTTCCCGTTCGAGAACTATGCCGACATGCGCGCGGCCGGCCTGCTCAACATCTGCGTGCCCGAACAATATGGCGGCTGGGGCGCCGACCTCGCCACCTATGCCATGGTAGCCGCCGAGATAGGCCGCCACTGCGGCGCGACTGCGCTTACGTGGAACATGCATGTGTGCTCGACCATCTGGTCCAGCTTCATCGCCGATGACCTCGACATGACGCCCGAGCAGCGCACCGATCACGGGCGAAACCGCGCGATGCACTATGCGCGCATCGTCAACGAGGGCAAGGTGTATTCGCAGCCCTTCTCCGAGGGTGGTGCGGCGGCGGCGGGCAAGGCGCCGTTCGGCACGCTCGCGAAGAAAGTCGAGGGCGGCTACATCGTCAATGGCAAAAAGATTTTCGCGTCGCTGGCTGGCGCGGCCGACTACTACGGCATTTTGTGTACGGTCGATAACCCCGGCGCGACCCAGCGCGATGCGCTTTATCTTGCAGTCGACAAGAATGCACCAGGCGTCACGGTGCAAGGCGACTGGGACCCGCTCGGCATGCGCGGCACGGTGTCACGCAACCTGCTGTTCAAGGACGTGTTCGTACCCGATGCCGAACGCCTGATGCCCGAGGGCCTCTATGCGCAGGCGGCGGTACGCTGGCCGCACATGTTTGCCACCCTCTCGCCCACTTACATGGGCATCGCGCAGGGCGCCTACGACTTCACGATTCAGTATCTGCGCGGCGAAATACCCGGCACGCCACCGGTGAAAAGGCGCATGTATCCGACCAAGCAAATCGCCGTGGCCGAAATGAAGGTCAAGCTCGAACAAACGCGCGCGATCTTTTTGCAAAACGTACGCGCCGGCCGGGTTGACCCGCCCAAGGAAGTGCGCCTCGGCATGTACGCCGCGCACTACAGCGTGATGGAAAACGCCAACGACATTTGCCGTCTCGCCGTGCGCACCTGCGGCGGGCAGGCGATGTTGAAATCGCTGCCGCTGGAGCGCATGTACCGCGACTCGCGTTGTGGCTCGTTGATGCTGCCACTCACCGCCGAGCTGTGCATTGACCGGCTCGGGCGCGAGTGCCTCTATGAGGCTGGAGAGAGAGACGAAGAAGCTGCCGGGTAGGACTTGACGCCTCGTGCGCACCGGCTCGCGCTGTGCCTGCACTGAACACGTCGCGTTAATCGCAGACGGGTCAATACGACTTCGGCAAATCCAACGCCTTCTCCGCGATGAAGGACATGATCAACTGCTCGGTCACCGGAGCAATGCGCATGATCATCACCTCGCGCATCAGGCGCTCGACGTGGTATTCCTTGGCGTAACCAAAACCGCCGTGGGTCAGCACTGCCTGCGTGCAGGCGTCGAACCCGGCGCGCGCGCCTAGAAACTTGGCGGCGTTGGCTTCGGCCCCACAGGGCTGGTGCTGGTCATAGAGCCATGCGCCCTTCATCACCATGCCCCAGGCGGCTTCGAGTGCCATCCAGTTTTCGGCGAGCGGATGCTGGATGCCCTGGTTTTGCCCGATCGGCCTGCCGAACACGACGCGCTCGCGTGCGTACTTTGCCGCACGGCGCAGGGCGTCCTGCCCCATGCCGACCGCTTCAGCACCGACCAGCACGCGCTCGGGATTGAGGCTGTGCAGAATGTAGGAGAAGCCCTTGCCCTCTTCGCCGATGCGGTCGCTGTCGGGGATGAACAGGCCGTCGATGAAGATGGCGTTTGAGTCCACCGCCTTGCGGCCCATCTTGTGGATCAGGTGCACGTCGATCTTGCTGCGGTCCATGTCGGTGTAGAAAATCGTCATGCCGTCGGTGGGGCGCACGCAGTCTTCGAGCTTGGTCGTACGCGCGAGCAGCATGATCTTGTTGGCCACCTGCCCGGTGGACGTCCACACCTTTTGGCCGTTGACTACATAGCCGCCCGGCACTTTTTGCGCGAAGGTTTTGATCGCCGCGGTGTTGAGGCCGGCGTCGGGCTCAGTGAAGCCGAAGCAGCATTGATCGGTGCCGGCCACCAGCGGCGGCACCCAGCGTTGCGCCTGCTCTGGTGTGCCGAACACGACAATCGGGTGCGGGCCGAACAAATTGATGTGCACGGTGGAGGCTGCCGCCATGCCGCCACCGTGGCTGCTGACCTCGTGCATCATGATCGCCGCTTCGGTGACACCCAAACCAGAGCCGCCGTACTCTTGCGGCATGGTGATGCCGAGCCAGCCGGCTGCGGCCATGGCGCGGTGAAACTCGCGCGGGAAGGCGCCGTCGTCATCGCGTGCCAGCCAGTATTCGTCGTCGAAGGTGCGCACCACGGCACGCACGCCTTCGCGAATGGCGCGGTGGTCGTCGCTGATCGAAAAATCCATGAAGTGTGCCGGGTAAGGTTTGAAAGACGATGGGTTTGGTTCGGGTTTGGTTCGGGTTTGGTTCGGGTCTGGTTCGGGTTTGGTTCGGGTTTGGTTCGGGTTTGGTTCGGGTTTGGTTCGGGTCTGGTTCAGCGCTGCCGCGTGAACAGGCCGCGTTCAGCGCGCCAGATCGAGCGTGCGCAGGGCTTGCGTGAGATGCGGCTTGTCGATCATCATGCCGTCGATGCTCAGCGTGCCGGCCTGCGGCTGTGCGGCAAACGCATCAACGATGCGCTGCGCATGCGCCAACT
>JANNCZ010000212.1:0-7721 GCA_031387185.1 Burkholderiales bacterium | reverse complement strand
GGATGATGCTCATCGCGGTGCCGGGGGCAAAACCGCACAGTGTCTGCGGGCGCAGCTCGGCCCAGCTCCACGCCTTGCCCGACTGATGCGCAGTGAGCCAGTCGATCTGATCGAAATAAAAATCGGGCGGCATATGGCGCGCATCGGTTTCCTTCGCTGGCGTGCGGAAGGGTCCGAGGTGTGAGCCGTAGTATTTGGTACCGGTCACCAGCACGACGCGCTCGAGTTTTGTCGCGACCGCTTCGACTGCGCTCACCGCGTTGACCAACATGTCGAGATTGACCTGCGTGCCGCGCGCATAGTCAGCAGCCTGCGTGCCGGTGGCCTGAAACGCGCAGTAGAAGACATGCGTGGCATCAGTCAATTGCGCAAGGCTGCGCTGCGCCGCTTGCGCATCGAGCAGGTCCACCGAGAGATAGCGCACGTTGGCGCGGTCTTCGCCTTTGCGGCGCGACAGACCGACGACTTGCCAGCCGGGTTCGGCAGCAAGACGGTCAACGATGTAACGGCCAATGACGCCGAGGGCGCCAACAACGACAGCGGTTTTCATGATCAGGCTTTCTCTCTACGCCGTACGCTGAGCATCGCGTTTGCTGGCGGTCCAGCTATCGAGCTTGGCGCGCGCGCCATTAGTGGCCGGGTTCATCTCGGCATCGTGATGGGCCAGCTTCGCGGTCAGCTCAATCACATAGCCGTTCGGATCACGAAAATAAATCGACCTGATGAAATGATGATCCGACACCCCGCGCACCTCCATCCCCGCCGCCCTGCCCTTGGCGAACATCGCTTCGAGCGTAGGCATCTCCACTTCGAGCGCGATATGCAAATCAAAGTCGTGCTGGGTCTTGAATTCAAACGGCATGTCGGGTGCCTCGAAATAGGCGAGGTAAGAGCCGTTGCCCATTTGATAAAACGTGTGCAGGGTCTTGGTCGCGCGCCCGCTCTTGGTCTCGCCGATTTCGAGCGTGCCCGCGAGCGGCAGGCCGAGGAAGTCTTCATAAAACTTGCGCGTCTCTTCCGAGTCGCGGCAGCGGTAGGCGTTGTGGTGCAGGCCGTGGATCTTGATCGATTGGGATTGGGGCATGTTTGCCTCTAAGTGACGGAGCTGGAAAGTGTAGCGCTGCGGCAAATATCTGAGCAGGTGTGGCCGCAAACCGTTGGTGCGTGCGGCTGACAGGCCTCATGCCCGCAGAAGCCGCATGGAATGGACGTGAGCGCGTAGATCGGTAGTGGATGTTGGGACTGTATCTGGAATGGTGAAGAGGTGTATTGGGAACACGTTGGTCCGCTACACCACCCGGACTACGTTGCGAAATGGGCAGAAAAGCAGGCCGACGAAGTCATTAAGGCTCTATAGAAAGGAGACCCTCTCCCACCAACGCTTTCAGCCTTATCTGCCCAGCGCTAGATTCGTTCTTTTGGTTGAAAGCCAACGCTCAGAGTAGTTCTCGCGCAACGCCGCTTTCGGCTTCAACTTGAGATGCGCGTTCATCGCTTCAAGCGAAACCAGACGGTCGATCCAGCCGCGTCCATGCGCATGCCGCACTGCCGCCATGTCGGGGCTGTTGAGCAGCCACACTTCGGCCCCAACCAACGTGCCGGCATGGATGATGAGGTCGCGCTCACCCGGGTCGAGCACGGCTTGGGGGTGGTCGATCTGGAACTGTACGCGTTGGGTGTCGCTGATTTTGGCTATGTGTTTGCATGCCTTGCGCAGCGCGGCTTCGCTGATGGTTTGTTCCGGGTCGCGGTTTTGATAGCCGGTTTGGGTTTCTTCGACGACCTTTTCAACCGTGTGGATCGAGAAGTAGCCCGCCAAACGTTTCCAGCAGCCGGTGCGATGCGCTTCGATGATGACGTTGGTATCGACCAGCACAATCTGGCCCGGTCGAAAACTCATGGGTGCGGCCTACAGATCGAACGGGGTCTTTAGGCCGTGCTCCTCAAACACGAGAGCCAGATCGTCGAGGGTGATGCCTAGCAAAGACGCTGCGCGCCGGGCTGATACATGCCCTTGCTCGATTCCCCATGCAAACACTTCGGCGAAGCGCTTGCTGAAGCGCGCGGGCTTTTCCCGTTCTGCGTTTTGCGGCATGCGGAGCGTACTGTCGTTCACGCGCTCGGCAACGGCTTTCTTGAGATGCCCCAACACCACCAGGCGCCATTTAAGTGCCGATGCGCTTACGGCGAGTTCGGCTGCATGCGGCACCAGCCATTTGGGCAATTCCACTTCCGCTGGCAGTGGCGTGCGGGCGATCATGTCGGCAATGGTGGGGCGCGGCATCAGCAGGGTACCGGCGAAATTGTCGGCAAGGTTTTCCACGCGTCTGTCTTGTGGGTCTGTGGCTTTTTCCCCATCAATACGTCGCGGTTTCATATCGGCCCAGGTGAGCAAATGAAACAACTCGTGTGCGAGGTCGAAGGTGCGGCGCCACGGCGCCTCGTTGCGATTGATAAGAATGGTGTTGAGTTGCCCGAGTTGGCACGCAGCACCTGATATGCCCTTGAACGTGTCGACGTGCAGCACAAGCGTATCGAGATCATTCTCGAGTACGTGCGCAAGCTTTTTTGCGGGATTGGCGCCGAGCTTCATGGCCCAGGCGATGGCTTCGCCTTCGGCTTGCGCTTCTTCAAAAGTGCTTTTGGAGGTTAGGGCCACGCGGCGCATCAATGAGTTAACCGGTGTGCCCTTCAAGCGGGAAAGATGTCGATAGGCGGCAATCCATTTGCCGGCACGCGCTTCGAAATCATCGAGCTGCTTGGCGCTAGCCTTGGTTTGGCGCCACGAAAACCGGCCTTCGCCCGCCAGTTCAAACGGGTCGGTGAAGTAATCGACCGGCACCTTGAAGAAATGCGCGGCGTGCACGATCTCGTCGGCGGTGATTTTGCGTTCGCCGAGTTCGATGGCCGAGAGCGTTTGCCTATCCTTGAAGCCCAGCGCCTGGGCCAGTGCGTCCTGCGTGACTTGGCGTTGCTCGCGCAGCGCTTGCAGACGGGTGCGAATGATCGCGGTGTCCATGGGTTTTGCCTCTCCAGAGCGTTCAGATTATATTCTTGCAAATTAATTAATTGCAAGAGATTTTCTGTATTCGCCGGAAACCCGCGAAAACCCACCGTGCACTACCGGCGAGTGGCGTCCATCAAGGATCTTCGACTTACCGCGCTCAGCACCAATTGCAGAGGGGCGAAAGCACGCCATCCCTTCCCGGGAAAACAAGCTCAGTGAAGCTTCCGGGCGCTTGCTGCCCGCGCCGCATCACGTGAACGCAAACCCCGCATACCCCTCTGCCACGACCGCCTCACACTTCTCCACATACGCCGGAAAGCCTGGCAGCGGCATGAACACGCGGGTCTTGCCAGGCACGTTGGCGCCGAGGTACCACGAATTGCAACTGGGGAAGATGGTCTGCGCGGCGACGTGGTTGACGTGGGCGACCCAGTCGCGCTCGGCCTCAAGCGTGGCTTCGATTCGCTGGTGGCCTTGCGTGCGCAGCCACGCGATGCACTCACCGATCCAGCGCACGTGCTGCTCGATCGAGACGATCATGTTGGTCAACACCGAGGGGCTGCCCGGCCCGCTGATGGTGAAGAGGTTGGGAAAGCCGTTGATGCTAAGGCCCAGATAGTTGAGCGGGCCGGCCTGCCATTTGTCTCTGAGGGTGATGCCGTTGCGGCCGCGAATATCCATCTTCAGCAGGGTGCCGGTCATGGCATCAAAGCCGGTGGCGAAGACGATGGCGTCGAGTTCGAAATCGCGGCCGGCGGCGCGCAGGCCTTGCGGGGTGATCTCTTCGATGCCGCCGCTTTGGCTACCCTGGCCGATGTCGATCAGATGCACGTGCGGCTGGTTGAAGGCGTCGTAGTAGCCGCTGTCGACGCACAGGCGCTTGCAGGCAATCGGTTGCGTGGGCGAGAGCAGCGCGGCGGTGGCGGGGTCGTGCACCAGTTCGCGAATCTTGCTGCGCACGAAGCCGGCCGCGAGGGCGTTGGCTTCGTGATTGAGTGTGATGTCGGTGAAGGAACGCGTGAAGCCCAGGCCGCCGGCGCGCCAGCGCGTCTCAAACGCTTGGGTCAAGGCATCGGGATCAGCCGCCAGTGCGGACGCGGTGCCGACCTTGAGGTTGGCGCCGAAGGCGGCAGGCATGGTGCGGTTGCGCTCGCGAAAGCCGGGGTAGTCGGCCTTGATCTCGGCTTCGTATTGTGCGTCGAGCGGCGCGTTGTGCGCGGGCACCGAGTAGGCTGCGGTGCGCTGGAATACGAATAAATCGCGCGCCTGTTTGGCGATGATGGGGATCGACTGCACTGCCGATGAGCCGGTGCCGATGATGCCGACGCGCTGCCCGGTAAAATCGACCGGCTGGTGCGGCCAGTGGCCGGTGTGATACCGCGCGCCGCGGAAGCTGTCGATGCCCTTGATCTTGGCGAAGTTGGCGGACGACAGGCAGCCGGTGGCCATAACGACAAACTGCGCACGCACGCTGTCGCCCTGATCAGTGCTCACCTGCCAGCGATGGGCAGCTTCGTCAAACACTGCCCGCTGCACGCGGGTGTTGAAACTGATGTCGCGTTCCAGATCGAAGCGCTGCGCCACGTGCTGCGCGTAGGCGAGGATCTCGGGCTGCGGCGCGAAACGCTCGCTCCAGTGCCACTCTTGCTGCAGGGTTTCGTCAAAACCATACGAGTATTCGAGGCTCTCGACATCGCAGCGCGCGCCGGGGTAGCGGTTCCAGAACCAGGTGCCGCCGACGCCAGCGCCCGCTTCGATCACTTGCGCGCGCAGCCCGAGTACACGGGCGCGGATCAGCATGTACATGCCGGCGAAACCGGCACCTACGATCAGTACGTCGCAGGTGAGGTCGGGGACTCGGCGCGCTGCAGCGCAGCCTGGATCAAACGTGATCATGAGGGGATGAACATGGCGAGAGGATGGGGAGCACGGCGTAGCGCAATCGTGGCATCAGCGCGATTGTCTGCTTCGCCAGCAATGGCTGGCACCAGCATGCGGTCGCGGGCATAGGGCCGTGGAGAGGTTTGATGGACAAGGGTTTTCATGGCACAACCGCCAAAACCTATGGTGCGTGCGGCTCCCAGCCCGGCATGTGGATGAAATAGCGCGTGGCCTTGCCCGCGCCCGCCGTGCCGAGCGCGCCCGCAGCGACCAGTGCGGCCAGATCACGAAATGCCGTGGCGCGTGAGACGCCGGTGAGGCTGACATATTTTGCCGTAGTGAGATCTCCCTCAAAGCCGCGCGGGCCGGCGTCGAGCAGGCGGTTGACGACCTTGCGCTGATTCTCATCGAGGCCGACACCTGCATGGCGCGCCCAGTAGCGCGCCTTGTCAAACTCGGCGTGCATCAGCGTGGACGAGCGCTCGCACGCCGCGGTGAACGTGCCGCAGAACCAGTTCAGCCAGCGCGTGTGGTCGGCGTCCGCGCGGCTGGCAGCGTGCAACTCGGTGTAGTAAGCATCACGTCGCGCTGCCAGTTCGCTCGAGAGACTGATGAGGCGCGACGTGGACAGCATGTCCTGCGCGAGTGCGAGATCGGCCAGCGCACGGCCAACACGGCCATTGCCGTCTTCGAACGGATGGATCGATTCAAACCACAGATGCGCAATGCCGGCGCGCAGGATGCCGTCCAGGCTGCGGCTCGGGCCGTTGAACCACTTGATGAACCGCGTCATCTCGCGCGGTACCTGCCGTGAGGGTGGCGCTTCAAAATGCACCACACGTTTTGTGATCGGGCCGCTAACGATTTGCATCGGCTCCGCATGGATGCGAAACGCACCTGCCCGGACGGAGTGGATGCTGGAGAAACCCGCCGGAAACAAGGCGTTTTGCCAGCCGCACAGACGCTCGGCGGAAAGCGGCTGCTGCCAGCCCGTGGTGGCGTCCTGCATCATGTCCAGCAAGCCCTCGGTGGCGCGCACGCGCGTAAATTTGCCACCAGCGAGGCCGAGGCGCCGGGCGATGGATGAGCGCACGCCGTCGAGGTTGAGTTGCTCGCCTTCAATGGCTGCGGTGGCGAGCGAATCGGCCACCCAGATCAAGGCCTCGGCATTGCGGGCTTCGTCCAGCCCGAGCGCGCGCGCCAATCCGGTTACTTCGCCCCCGGCGCGCCGTGCGGCGGCAAGCGCCGGCAGCAGCGCGGCGCTGTCGTGGGCGAACGCGGGCCAGTTGGCGTGCTGCCAATGCCATTGCGGCAGAGTGCGTAGAAGGCGGGGCATGAAGCGCATTGTACTGAAATACGCTTCATTATGTGAAGCGTATTTAGGGGGGAACCGCTTCGGCGGCACCGCCTGCTTTACTCTTCCTGGTCACGGCAGACGCCAGCGGGGAATTCACGCACATCCTAATTGCGCTCGAGCTTGACCTCGTCGGCAACCTTCTTCCACACCTCAAGCTGGGCCTTGAGAAAGGCTGCCATCTCTTCCGGCGATGAAGCCTGCACTTCAAACGCAATGCGATCGAGTGCAGTCTTGACCTCTGGCTTGGCAGCGACCACGCGCATCTCACGGCCGATGCGTTCGATCACTTCGCGCGGCAACCCAGCCGGGCCGAACAGACCCGCCCACGGTGAGATGGTGAGGCCGCGCAAGCCTGCCTCTGTCGCAGTGGGGGTGTCAGGCGCGAGCGGACTGCGGTTCGGCAGCAGCGCCGCGAGCACGCGCAAGCGCCCGGTGGCGACTTGTGGCATCGCACTGCCCGGCGTGCCGATCATCACCTGCACACGCCCGGCGATGAGGTCTTGCGTGGCCGGTGCATCGCCCTTGTAGGGCACGTGCAGCATGTCAAGCTTTTCCACCAGCGCCAGTTGCGCAGTGGAGAGGATGCTGGTGCCATTGCCGCTGCCGTAGTTGACCTTGCCCGGATTGGCGCGCACGTAGGCGAGAAACTCCGGCACCGTCTTGGCCGGCAGGCTCTCATGCACAAACAAAAAGAAACCAAACTTGCCGACCATGCTGATCGGCGTGAACGCGGTGAGCGGGTCATAGGGCGGCTGCTTGCGCATCACCGGCGCGGCATTGAGGCCGGTAGTGGTGGCAAACAGCAGCGTGTAGCCGTCGGGTTGCGACGCGATCACGGCGTTGCCGGCGATGGCGCCATCGGCACCGCCGCGGTTGTCGATGATGATCTGCTGGCCAAGGCCGGCCGAGAGCGCCTGCATCACGATACGCGCGGACAGATCGGCCGCGCCGCCGGCGGGGAATGGCACGATCATGCGGATGGGGCGCTGCGGATAGACCTGCGCGTGTGCCATCGCCGGCAGTGCACCAACCGCAGAACAAATGAGCAGTGCGAGCGCGCCAAGCGCGTGGCGAAACTGATTCATGTGGCCTCCTTCTTGGCTGCCGTCCAGCCGGCGCGCCGTTGGTGGGGACTCAGGTGGGGACTCAGGCGGGGACGCAGGCGGGGACGCAGGCGGCGACTCAAACGGCGACTCAAACGGCAAGCAAGCGCCGCTTGGTATGCCAATCGATGATAGCCTCTTCGGGATATTCCGCATAGCAACGATCACGCCGCTTCGGGGTGATCTCGACCCATGGGGCGGCCGATGCCGTCATGATGTGCTGCGTCTCGCGCGGCACCGGCAAGGGTGTGTCGATCGCAGACGCGAACGGATAGATCCACTCGGCCCAGCGCGGGTCCTGCACCCACAGCGCGCTGCCGCACTTGCTGCAAAAGTGGCGTTGCGCCGGGCTGCGCTTGCCGTTGACGCGGGC
>JANNCZ010000147.1:0-5601 GCA_031387185.1 Burkholderiales bacterium | reverse complement strand
GACAAACACAAGGTCAAAGACAAACACAAGGTCAAAGACAAACACAAGGTCAAAGACAAACACAAGGTCAAAGACAAACACAAGGTCAAGCACGCGGGCAAACCTTAAACCCCGCCTGGCAATCCAAAACCGCAGCGGTGTATTCCGGCTGCGGTTTTTTTACGCCCGACGCACTCTTGTGTGGCGAAGCCCGTTAGGTAAAAAAAAGGCCGCCTTCACAGGCAGCCTCATTCGGATGGATCGAAACCTCTATTGGGTCGAATAACGATCGGGCACCATCGCGCTCAAGAGCTTTCCTTGCGCAGTGCTGGAATCACGAAGCCAATCGGCCGCTCCCTGCGCACGAACACATTGCCGCTGCAGAGCGTCCCGGATTGGAGCGCCGGGGCATCGATCCCGCCGCGAGTCCACCGAAAACCGTCATTGCGCCGATCGAGCCTGATGCGCACCTCGAACGGCGCCGCAACGGCAATCAGGTCTTTGACCAGTTCTTCGCTTCCCAGGGTTGCGAGCAGAGCCTGGGGCGTCGCCGGGTAATCGGAAACGTAGTGCACTGTCCCGACCAGAAACCCATGTTCATCACGGCGCGCCGTTGCCGGCAGTATCTCGGCCATGGCGCCGGTGTGGATTTTCTTGCCGTCATTCGAGGCCACGTACATCACCACTTCGACGGTTCCACCGGCATCACTCGCACGTTCGAGCACCACCACCGGGGAATCCACGGATACCAGCGAACCGCGTCCGGATTTGATCTCCACCACGCGGCCCGTGAACGCGCTTTTGACCGCAGTTGCACGCGCGCGCTCCGCCTCGAGCAGGGACAGCTCGCGTTTCGCCTCGGACATCTCCAGGCTGACCTGCGACTTTTCCTCGGTTTCGCGCTTGATGACGTCGGTGCGCTCGCGATCCAGATCGCCAAGCTGTCTGCGCAGCGCCTCAACCGCCAATTTGGCGCTGGCGTGGCTGCGCTCGGCATCCTCCACTGAACGCCGGGTCGCCAGGCGTTGCTCCGCCAGTTGCTTGAGCGTATCGATCTGGTTGCCTTCGATGTCAGCACGCGATTTCGCGACTTCAACCTGCTTTTTCAGAAATTCACGCCGCCGTGCAAATGCCGAATCATTGAGCGCAAGTCCGCGCGAAGACAGCGAATCGACGCTGGCGGCACGGCCCGCAATCTCGGTAACACGTGCCCTCAAGCGTTTGATGCGTTCGTCTTGATCCGGCTGGGAAATGCTGGCGATGATTTCTCCAGCGCGCACCAGGTCCCCTGCACGCACTCTGACTTCGGCCAGGCGGCCCGCTGCACCGGCTCGCACTTCACTCAATCCGGCACTGCCGATGAGCATGCAGCGCCCCGCCACGAGGGTCGGCAGTTTTCCGAAAAAACTCCAGGCAAGGACCGCGCTCACCAGCAGCGCGACCGCCACCAGGGTCCACCACGCGACCGGTCCGATCACGCGAATATCACGTTCAAGCAAGGCGACGGAAGGGTGTTCCGAGAGGCTGTTGCCGGTGGCCAGAGTGGAAGAAAGCTGATTCATGTTCAGCGGGAGTCTATCATTTGCGACATTCCCATTTCTTGCGATATCTCAGTATCCTGCTGCGCGACCGAAACTCTTTACAAGGATGCTACGCCAACCGTGCCCGTGGACGCGCCAGGAACGGTTGTTCGAGCACAGCGCTGACAAAATATAGTGCGCCAGACATAGGCGCGGTTACGCCTAGAGGCTTGATAGCAGCGGGGCTGTCCGTCAGCAACGTCAAGCGAGCTATCGCGCGCCAATCCGGCCGGGATGTTTTTTGCCTACGCCGCCGGCGTATCGCGCCACGAACGCACCGGCGACACCGGCAGATGCTCGGTGCGCAGCAGCAGCGTGGCAGCATCTGCGCCAGAGCGCACTTTTTGCAACAGCTCATCGGGGTTGTATTCGACGCCGATCGGATTGGTTTCAAAGCCCGGGCCTTTCATGAAGCCATTGGCTGCTTCCACCGTCGGGTAGGCATCGACCTGAAACTCCATCTGGTTGCCGTCCGGATCGGCGTAGTACATCGATACCGTGATGCCATGGTGCAGGCACCAGTAGGGGCGGATGCCCTGCTGCTTCAACCACGCGTAGTTCTCGGTGAGGTCGGAGAGATTATTGAATGTGTAGGCGACGTGATCGACGCCGACCGCACCTTGCTTGCTTTCCGGGTCACCGGACGGGTCGACGATGGAGAGATTGAGCAGTGCCACGCGATGGTGCTCTTCGTCGTAAGTCATGAAGGCGAGCACCGGGCTTTGGTGCTGCACGTGCGCGTCGAACACCGTGCAGTACCAGCGGATCATTTCGTCAAAGCGGCGCGTGCGGTAGACCACGTGGACAAATTTGGCGGGGCGGATGCGGGGCATGGGGAGTCTCCTTCCTTATCGTTATGCGGCAAATGATTATAGAGATGGGCGCTGTCCCCGGCGTGCCCGGCGTGCCACTGCGCCTCCCGGGTTGACGCCGCAGCGCACAAGCAGGGATACTTCGTCCTGACGCCGCAACAGTGCTAGCGAGGAAAGGTACGCATGCTTTCACAGCCAATGAAATCGGTATTGTTCCCGTGCGCGCTTGCTAACACCAGGCATCGTGATCGATGCCTTGACCAAAGGAGTTGATCATGAATCTGACAACAAGGCGTGACGCGCTCGCCGCGCTGGGTACCCTCGGTGCAGGGTCACTGGCAGCCGCACTGCCCCTGCCGCTTCGTGCACAGGCAGCCAAGCCGTCGAGTGCAGTGCAATCGTGGCCGCTCGCGTCGACCATGAGCGCCCCGCGCCGCACCGGCATTCACGACATCGCCCCGGCGCCCGATGGCGGCGTGTGGTTCAGCGCACAGGGCAGCGGACATCTCGGTTATTTCGACCCGAAGACCGCGAAGACCGAACTCATCCCTCTCGGCCCGCGCTCGTCGCCGCACGGCGTGATCCAGGGGCCGGACAAGGCCGCGTGGCTCACCGACGGCGGGCAAAACGCCATCGTGCGCGTCGACTGGCCGAGCCGCGCGATCAAACGCTTTCCGCTGCCCGAGGGCACGCCAGGCAACGTGCAATACGCCAACCTCAACACCTGCGCCTTCGATGGTGATGGCGATTTGTGGTTCACCGGGCAGAGCGGCTATGTCGGCAAGGTGGCAGTCAAAACCGGTGTGGTCACAGTGAAAGAATCACCGCGTGGACGCGGCCCCTACGGCATCTGCGGCACGCCGTCGGGCGAGGTGTGGTGGTGTTCGCTGGCCGGCTCATTCATCGCGCGCTTTGACCGCAAGACGGGAGATTCGATCATCGTCGAGCCGCCCACCAAAAATCAGGGCGCGCGCCGCGTGTGGAGCGACAGCAAGGGGCGCATCTGGGTGGCCGAGTGGCTATCAGGCAATTTGTCGATGCACGACCCGGCGGCGAAAAATCCGAAGGAGGCATGGCGCACCTGGAAAGCGCCGGGCAGCGACCCGCACGTTTACGCCGTTTACGTGGATGAACGCGACAAGGTCTGGTTCAGTGAGTGGGGTCACAACCTGATGTACCGGTTTGATCCGCTCACCGAGAAGTTCGAGCCGTTTGACCTTGGGCGCACTGGCACTACGATCCGGCAGATTCTCGGGCGGCCGGGCGAGGTGTGGCTGCCCGAGAGCGGAACGGAGCATGTGACGGTGATTCGTACCGCGTGAATTTTAAAATGCCATCGGTCGGAGAGCCGCCTGCACCAACGACTTACACGATGCATCTTGTTATTAATGGCTCCCACCAACGGTTTCAGGACTATTCTCCGGTTGCTATCCGATGGCAACGTCGAGCTGCGCCCGCAGGTTCCGGCCGTTGCGCTCCTTATAAGCCATCAGGAATACGCACTTGCCGCCGCTGGTTTTAGCCCATAAATCCCCAATCCGCTGCTTTTCCGCCGTATCGGCGTTGTCCAGATAGGCTCCTTTGTACTCGACCACAAAGACGCGCCCATCGGTCAACTCGCAGACGAAGTCGGGATAAAAATAGTCGGTCGATGTTGGCAGCCAGAACGAAAACGTTTGCTGCTGTGACACGTTGCGCACCCAGTGGCGCACCAGCGCATGGGCATCGATCAGACGGGCGCAATCGTATTCCTCGCCGTCCCCTTTGAGGTCGGCGATTTGCGCGTAGTAGTGCTTCTTGAACTGCCACTTGCCGCGATAAAACGGCGGGCGCGCCGGATAGCGATTCGGCTCAAAGCGGAACGCATGGTCAAAGCTCGCCGTGATCGCCTGCGGCTCATCGAGCAATAGCTGAAAGCCGCGCGCCACACTGCTCGCCCGTATTTCCTCCATGCGCCGCTCAATCGACTGCACCAGTTGAAAGCGCGCGCGGATCAGCCCCGCCAGCGTCAGGCCGCTCTCTTGAATCAGGTTGCGCACCAGCACGCCAAGGTAGCGCTGCAATTGAATCTGCGTGATATAGGGCGAGCGCAGCTTGCCATCGAGCCAGCCAACCAGATCGGCCTCGGTCTGGCTGGTGGGCACGGCATCGAGCGCTCCTTGCGCGCCATCGGCGCGCGCCACCTTGACCTTGGCGCCTTCCATGTAAATCTCGAACGACTCGGACGACGCCGCCAGCTTGAACCCGGGCAAGTCGGCCTTGTGCGCCAACAGGTCGAGTTGCGCCAGCGACGATATCGTCTGCCGCTCAATCAACTCAAGCTCACCCTGCTGGTTCAGGCACAGGCGCGGCAACGGCGGAAACACCACCCCGCGCGACGCGGGGGCCAACAGGCCCGTCACCACCGCGTTGTGGCGCTCGATGCGCTCGGCCAATGCTTCACGCTCTTTTTTGGTGGGCGCGGCGGCCACCAAGGCCACGCGCGTCTCCTCGCTCACCAGCCCCTGCACCGCCACCACCACACCGCCCGCTTCGCCGGCGACGCTCACCACGTTGGTTGCGGCAGGAAGGTTGGGCGCGTTTGCGAAAGCCGCTTTCAGTATCGGCAGCGCCGCCGGCGCGGGCGCAGGCACCCCGGCCTCATCAAACAACCCGCCCTGAGGCGGCGCAAAAAAAGCCGCAAGTTCGAGTGCCTCAAATCCCATGTTTTCGATCAGGCGGTCAGCCAGCGCATCGGCCGCTTCGGCAAACTCCTGCGCCACTACATTGGCATACGCACGTGACAGCGCGGGCCGGGTGCGCGGCTTTGCGTAAGGCATGCGCAGCACACGCCCCAGCAACTGCTCCACATCCTTGGCCGAACGCACCATTTGCAGCGAACACAGCACATAGGCAAACGGGCAATCCCAGCCTTCCTTCAAGGCCTCGACCGTGATCACGTAACGGATCGGGCATTGGGGTGACATCAGGTTCTGGTCCACCAGTTCCTTGTACGTGCCGGTCGCGCGCGCAATTTGCGCCTCCGGAATGTGCTCGTGCTCGATCAGGTGCGCGCGCAATTTATCGACCGTCACCCCACCACCCTGCACGCCACCCCGGGCCCCGCCCTGCGGCTCGGCCTGAAACAGCACGATCGGGCGGATGTAATCGCTCTCGTTCTGCGCCTCGATTTCGAGCTGGTTGCGCCGCTGGATCGACTCGAACACCGCCGGCTCCCAGCCGGTGAGGTG